>JALYNS010000145.1 GCA_030773035.1 Chloroflexota bacterium | reverse complement strand
AGTCGAGATCGATCCGCAATGGCCGATGACCCTTGGCGGCGCGGTCGAGCTGGCTGCCGGCGAGGCCTATCCGGGCCGCCATGCGGAGCGTGTCACGAAGGAAGCCCTTCTCGTCGTCGAGCGCGAGCGGGGCGAGGCTGCGGTGACCTGCCGGTTCACGCCGGAACAGGCCGTCTCCGACGGCCTCGCGGACGTGGCGCGCGGCGTTGCGCTGACGGACCTGGAGCTGGATGGCGTGTTTCATCGCCTGGTGCGCGACCTGAACTTGACGATTCCTGCAGCGGCCGTGGGGCGCGAGGTGCTCGTCGCGCGAGCTCGATCGCTGCTGGGTCGGGCGACTGCGAATGCGGCGTTGATGCTCGGGAGCGATGGCGTGCCCGAGGATGAGGTGCGGGCGTGGCTGGCCGAGACCTCGTTGATGGATGCGCGCTTCGTGGATCAGGCGCTTCGCGAGATCAGCACGCTGCCCGGGAGGATCGCCGCCTTCGGCCACATGGCAGGACCTCGTGTCATCGCGGAGTGGCTGGAGGTCCAGGGCCAGACGCACGGGCTGACTCGGCTGCTCGCCGAGCAGCTGACGCCCTGGCGAATGAGCCTCGAGATTCAAGCCCCTGCCGGTTGACCAATCGGGTTCAATCGGGCATCATCGGCCTAACACCGACTGCCTGAGTCGGGATTCGAAAACCAGGAGACGCATGGCCCTCCCCAACCCGGCCGCCGACAAGGTCCCAACCGGCTACAAGTACGGCTGGCACGACCCGGAGATGAAGCCCCTGCACGTCATGAAGAAGGGGCTCTCCCGCGAGGTGGTGGAGGAGATCAGCCGCATCAAGGGCGAGCCGCAGTGGATGACCGACCAGCGGCTCAAGGCGTACCGCCACTTCGAGGCGCGCCCGATGCCGACCTGGGGCGGCGACATGAGCCAGATCGACTTCCAGGACATCTACTACTACGTCACCGCCACCGACAAGGCGGTGCAGTCCTGGGACGACGTGCCCGACTACATCCGGCGCACCTACGACCGGCTCGGGATCCCGGAGGCGGAGAAGAAGTACCTCGCCGGAGTGGGCGGACAGTACGACTCCGAGGTTGTCTACCACAACATCCGGGCCGACCTCGAGAAGCTGGGCGTCATCTTCCTGGGAACCGACGAGGCACTGGTCAAGTACCCCGAGATCTTCAAGGAGTACTTCGGCACCGTCATCCCGGCCAATGACAACAAGCTGGCCGCGCTGAACACCGCGGTGTGGAGCGGCGGCAGCTTCATCTACGTGCCGAAGGGCGTCCACGTCGAGCTGCCGCTGCAGGCGTACTTCCGCATCAACACCGAGAACATGGGCCAGTTCGAGCGGACGCTGATCATCGCCGACGAGGGGAGCAGCGTTCACTACGTCGAGGGCTGCACCGCGCCGGCCTACACCACCGCCAGCCTGCACAGCGCCGTTGTCGAGATCATCGTCAAGAAGGGCGCGCGGGTCCGCTACACGACCATCCAGAACTGGAGCCACAACGTCTACAACCTGGTCACCAAGCGGGCCGTTGCCTACGAGGACGCGGTGATGGAGTGGGTCGACGGCAACCTCGGCTCGCACCTGACCATGAAGTACCCATCCATCTACCTGCTCGGCGAGCGGGCGCACGGCGAGGTCCTCTCCATCGCCTTCGCCGGCAGCGACCAGCACCAGGACGCGGGCGGCAAGGTGATCCACGCGGCACCCAACACCACCAGCCTGATCACCTCGAAGTCGATCAGCCAGGGGACGGGGCGGACCAGCTATCGCGGCCTGATCAAGGTGTATCCCGGCTGCCACGGCTCCAAGTCGACGGTGCGCTGCGACGCGCTGATCCTCTCCGACGAGGCGCGTTCCGACACGTACCCGTACATGGAGATCGACGAGGAGGACGTCACCATCGGGCACGAGGCGACCGTCTCCAAGGTCGGCTCCGAGCAGCTCTTCTACCTCATGAGCCGCGGCATGAACGAGGCCGAGGCGAGCGCCATGATCGTGAACGGCTTCATCGAGCCGATCGTCAAGGAGCTACCCATGGAGTACGCGGTCGAGATGAATCGGCTGATCCAGCTCCAGATGGAGGGATCGGTTGGCTAGCGACCGGGCTTGCCCGGTCGGCTCCTAGCGGGCGGCCGATGACGGTCGAGGTCGAACGCGTCGACTTCGTCTCCGTGCCCACGCGCGATCCCACGCAGGCGCGACGCTTCTACGGCGACCTCCTCGGCCTACGGGAGAGCTCGGAGCCCGGC
>JALYNS010000144.1 GCA_030773035.1 Chloroflexota bacterium | reverse complement strand
TTGTACGCCTTGCTCGTGGCCTCGACGACGTCCGCGGGCGGCGACTCAGCGGGCGGGTTGGCCGAGTCCTGCTCGTAGATGAGGATCAGGTAGCGCATTTGGTGCTCCGGATGTGGGTTCCGTCATCGGATCGACGAACGAGGCCGTCGGAAATCGACAGCACGCTAGCATCCAGGCATCCCCTCAGCTCACGTCGGGAGGCGAAGCTTCCGGCTGGGCAGAGGACCCTCCTGCCTGAGCTGCCGCGCCCGCCTCCAACGCCGGCTCCGGTGGTGAAGCGCCGGCCGGGTCTTCCACGTCCGACAGCAACCCGAGCCCGCCCGCGAGTGTCATCAGGGTCACGTAGTCGCCGTCGCTGACGTCGGGGTAGCCTCCGGCACGCCTCGTTCGCCAGGCTGCGAAGTACAACGACCGGCGCAGTCGCATGTAGTGGTCCGCCGCCAGCAGCTGGGCTGCTCTCGACCTTGAGGTGGCGTGAGCGATCATGCCCAAGAAGCGACTAGAGGGCAGCGACGGGAACATGCGATCGCGCTGGCCAACCCAGCGCAGGATGCGCGCTTCGGCGACGACGACGGCGACCGCGCCGCCGATCAGGGCCAGCATCGGTAGCCTGCCGCCGAGCGTCACGAACCCGATCGTCTCAAAGAACCAGGGCACTCCTTCGCCGATTACGTAGTGGTTTGTCAGGCTGTGGTTGGTGAACGCGAGCAGCGGGCCAACCAGCGCGATCCGCCAGGCCCAGCGCCAGTGGCGCAGCATCACGGCGGCGCCGATACTCAGGCCGCTGAGCGCGCCCCAGAGGGCGTGGTTGAGGGCGAAGTATTCGCCGACAGGTGAGATCGTCGGGAAGATCAGGCTCCAGGGCAGCGCGGCGCCCCAGCCATCGCCCGACACCAGGATCTCGCCAGCATGGGCGTCCTCGTGGAAGGAGACGCCGGCGCCGACCATGAAGCCGAGCATCAGCCCATCGCTCATGGACGGTTGGTGACCCCGGCGAGCGGCCAGGAGCAGGAACATGGCGACCGGCGCCAGCTTGAGCGGCTCCTCGACACCCGGCGCCAACCAGACAGACACGAACTCGCCGATGTCGACGCCAAGAAGGCTGGCAAGCTGGCTCTCGAGCAGGTACGCCAGGCCGAACACGCCCCAGACGCCGACTAGCCAGAAGATTCCGAGGGTCGAGAGCGAGACTGTGCGCGAACCCGACGTCAGCAGCAGCATCAAGCCGAGCACGAATGCGTGTTGCGCCAGCCCGCCCAGGACATCCAGGACGCCGGGGCGCAAGAAGAACCCGATATTCAGCAGGATGGCGGCGACGGCGACGCCCGCCCCCGCCAGCGCGATGAGTTGCGAACGGCCCGTCCGCAAGCCGTTCGCGGCCGCAGTCACAGTTGGATCCAGGCAATGATCTGCGGCAAGTCGGTGTGCACGACTAAGTAATGTCCCCCGTCGGCCGCATTATCCGATCCGAATGAGCTCCGGTTGCCCGCCTTTAATCTTGACTTCGTGGGTCACGCTCCGCGGCCGAATTGGCATCCCGCTCTTGGGGTCCACCGGTAGATACCCCTCGGGGACGCCCCCGCGATAGGGAGTGGGATAAACGACGCCGTCGGCAGGAATCGGGCTGACCCCGGGCCAGTAATAGTTGCCGCTGCTATCTCTGTACAGGTCGGGTATGTCTTCTGGGTTGCTGTCATCGGCGCCGGCATCGTCCGCGCCACCGCTGTTGGAACCGCCCTCGCCAAAAGAGCCAGAGGCGGCGGCTGCTGCGGCCGCCGCCGCCGCGCCGACGCCGAAGTATGGCCATACGACGTCGTTTACCCAGTTGCAGAAGATGCAGGCTACTTCAGCTTCCATGCTCACCACGCCTCCGCGAGCCCATCCTCGCGCTCGCTGCCCGTGCGGCGGAGCATAAACCCAAGGAGCGTCGCGGACGCAGTCTAAGCTGCGCCCCCCGCCAACCCCCTTGCCCGACACCTATTCGGCCACCGGGCACGCCGCCGCGAAGGCGAGGGCCTCGTCGAGATCGGCCGCAAATCGACAGCACGCTAGCATCCGGGCATGCCGAAGGAGCAGGAGGTCCTCCGGGTCGGTGATCGTGAAGTCACGGTCACGAACCCCGGCAAGATCTTCTTCGAGGCGATCGGGGCGACGAAGCTCGACCTCGTCCGCTACTACCTCGCCGTGGCGCCGGGCGCCCTCGCCGGTGCCGGCGGTCGACCGATGGCGCTCAAGCGCTTCGTCAACGGCGCCGCCGGCGAGGCGTTCTTCCAGAAGCGCGCGCCCGAGAGCCGGCCCGAGTGGCTGCGCACGGTCACCTTGTCGTTCCCGTCGGGTCGGACCGCCGACGAGATCGTCGTCGACGACGCCGCGGGCCTCGCCTGGATCGTCAACCTCGGCTGCATCGACCTGAACCCGCACCCGGTTCGGGCGGACGACCTCGACCACCCCGATGAGCTGCGCGTCGATCTCGACCCGGTGCCCGGTGTCGGCTGGGCGCAGATCC
>JALYNS010000143.1 GCA_030773035.1 Chloroflexota bacterium | reverse complement strand
CCCCGCGACGTCGCCGCATCGCCCTCGCAGCCCCGTGCCACCTATCTGGAAGAGCCCCGCATGAGCTCCACCGTGGCTCCCGAGACGCCACCGATCGCGGTTGCCCCAGTCCCAGGCCCGGCGACCGTACGCAAGCCCACCGCCGGCCGCGCTCGCCGGAGCATCGACGAGCTCTTGCAGGAGAACCCGATCGACAGCTTCGTGGTTCCTATCGGCCTGTTCGTCTTCGCCACGCTGGTCTACTGGTTCGTGAACCAGGGCCGACCGGCGACGCTCCACTACTTCGTGCCGCTGGCGGATGCCTTCCTCCACGGCCAGCTGGCGCTGAGCGCCGCCTACTCGTGGCTGGGGGAGGTCGTGTTCGGGCCGAACGGGCTCTACAACGTGGTCTATCCGCCCGCGCCGGCGGTGCTGCTCATGCCGTTCGTGCTGGCGTTCGGGTTGACCCTGGAGCAGGCCTGGGTCTCGATCCTGCTCGGCGCGCTGAACGTGGCGCTGATCTCGCTGATCCTCGATGAGATGGGCTTCACGAGATTCATGCGGGTTGTCCTTTCACTCGTCTTCGGCTTCGGGACAATCGTGTGGTACTCGGCCCAGAACGGGACCGCCTGGCACTTCTCCCACGTCTGCTCGATCTTCTTCATCCTTCTCACCATCCTCGCCTGCCAGCGGGGCGCGCGGGCGTGGGTCATCGGCCTGCTCTTCGGCGGCGCGATCCTTTCACGGTTGCCGCTGATCGCCGCCGAGCCGTTCCTGCTGGCGTACCTCGCCTATCGCAGCCAGCGCGACGTGAATCGAGACAGGACTCCGTTCGGTTTTCCGGTCGGTCCCGAGCAGATCCGCTGGGCCGCCATCGAGACGGGCGTCTTTCTGCGCCTCGCCGCACCCATGGCGATTGGCCTCGCCATCCCGCTGGCCGCGTACCTCGCCTACAACCAGCTCCGCTTCGGGTCCCCGTTCGAGACGGGCACCGCCATGATTCCCGGCCTGCTGGAGGGTGACATCTACCGGAATGGCCTGTTCAGCCTGCAAGCCATCCCCGGCAACCTGGTGGCCATGTTCGTGGCGCTCCCCGAGGTCGTGTCCAGCTTCCCCTTCCTGCAGCCACCATTTGTTGGCAGCCTGAGCGTCATCCTCACCACCCCGCTGCTCCTGTGGGCAGCGATGGCGCGAGATCGGGACTGGTTCACGGTCGGATGTTGGGCTTCTGTAGCCCTCTTGCTGGTCCCGACACTGCTTCGTGCCGATCCGGGTGGCGTGCAGTTTGGGTTCCGATACGCCCAGGACTTCTACCCATTCGCCTTCCTGCTTGCAGCGCGAGGGCTTCGCGGTCGAATCGGACCCGTCGCCTGGATCGCGATCGGCATCGGCTTCGCCGTCAACCTGTGGGGCATGGGCGCCACGTACTTCAACTGGTGGGCCTAGTCAGCCGCTGAGGATCTCGACCAGGGCTTTGTGCACGCGGCCGTTGCTGGCGAGGGCCTGCGGGCCGGCATACGAGTCGCGGCCGGCGAAATCGGTCAGGCGGCCACCCGCCTCGGCCAGGATCAGGGCCGGGGCGGCAAGGTCCCAGATGGTGGGACCGATCTCCAGCATCGCCTCCGCGGCCCCCTCCGCCACCAGCATGTAGCCCCAGAAGTCGCCGAAGCCACGGTCGCGCCACGCACCCGCGGCGATGGCGCGCACCGCCGGTCCAAAGCCCGATGCCTCGAGCGGGCGCAGGCCGGACCACACCACCTGGGCATCGGCCAGGCGGTCGATGGCGGATACCTGGAGCCGCCGCTCGCCAAGGAGGTCGCGCACCATCGCTCCTTCGCCACGGGCGGCGTGCCAGCGACGGGCCAGCGCAGGCGCCGATACGGCCGCTGCGAGCAGCTCGCCCGCGCGCTCGACGGCGAGCAGGGTCGCGAAGATGGGGATGCCGCGGACGAGGTTGTGGGTCCCGTCGATGGGATCGATGATCCACCGCGTCTCGCCGTCGCCCGCCTCCTCGGCGAACTCCTCGCCCACCACGCCATGGTTCGGGAAGGCGGCGGCGATCCGTTCGCGGAGGAGGGTCTCGACCTCGAGATCGGCCTGCGTGACGAGGGTCTTGTCCGGCTTGTGGGTGACCCGCAGGCCGGTGGTCACGTGGCCCAGCACGAGCGGATCGGTCTCGTCCAGGAGGTCGACCGCGAAGCGGCGCAGGGCATCAGGATCGCGGTCGCCGAGGGATTGGGTGCGCTGGGCGGGCACCCGGCTAGCATAGCCGCGATGCGCTCCCCCGCCACCTCTCGCACGGTCCCCGGCGAGGCGCTGATGGTGGTGGTGGCGGTGCTGTGGGGGTCTGCCTTCCCCCTCACCCGCGTGCTGCTGGAGGAGATGCCGCCGCTGGGGGCAGCCGCCTGGCGGACGCTGCTGGCAGCTTCCGCGGTTGCGCTGTTCGCGGCGTTGCGCGGTGAGTTCGGGCGCCTCTGGCCGGCGCGGGGGTATCGGCTTCGGCTGGCGGTGCTGGCGGTGCTGGGGGGCGCGACATTCCTGATCGGGATGAACCTGGCCGTCTTCCTGACCGGCGCTTCCATTACCTCGTTCGTGGTTGGCACCTATCCGCTGCTGGCAGTGGTGGTGGCCGCGGTGCTGCTGCGCGAGCCGCTGGGGCGCCGCGGGGTGGCCGCCATGGGGGTCGCCGCGGTGGGGCTGGTGCTGCTGGCGCGGCCGGGCGGCGCGAACGTGGATCTGCTGGGAGTGGGCCTGGCGTTTGGTGCCGCCCTGTCATTCGCGGTGTACCTGGGCCTTGCGCGCCTGTGGGCCGATCCCCTGCGGTTGCCGACCGTGACCGTGGCGTTCTACCTCTTGTGCTCGAGCCTGGTCGTCACGGGGGCCATGCAGGCTGTGGTTGAGCCGGCCGGGCTGGGGCTCTCATTGTCGGCCGGAGGGTGGGCCGCGCTCTTGTGGTTGGCGCTGCCGGCCTCGGCGCTGCCGCACGTGCTCACGATTGCCACCCTTCGCCGCATGCCGGCCAGTCGGGCGGCGCCCTTCCTGCTGCTGATTCCCATATCAGGGTCGCTGATCGCGGCTGCCCTGCTCGGGGAGCGGCTGGACCCGGTTCAGCTGGGGGGCGCGGGGCTGATCCTGTTGGGGATTGGGGTGGCGACGGTGCGTCGGCGAGGGGTGGTGGCCTCTGAGGGGACCAAGCTCTGACGTCGTGCTAGGGTTCTCGGCGCGGCAGGGCATCCCCGAC
>JALYNS010000142.1 GCA_030773035.1 Chloroflexota bacterium | reverse complement strand
GCCGCATGCTCAGCTGCGCGCCTTCATCGGCGCGGGGCAGGTCCTGTCGATGAGCGTGGAGCCCGTGGCGCCGCATCCCGCGCAGCGTGATCGGCTGTTGGCGACGGTGGCGCGGACGCCGCAGGAGCATCGTGGGGCATCGCAGCAGCGGGAGGCGCCGGCCGCGCGAGCCGGTTGGCTCGACTGGCTCTCGCCTCGCCTGGCACGTCCGCTGGCGGTCGCGGCGATCGCCGGCGTGCTGGTGGTGGGAGCCTGGAACCTCACCCTGCAATCGCAGCTCGACCAGCAGGATCGGGTCCTTCGATCCGTGGCCGAGGCCATCTCGGGAGGCGAGGTCGCCTTCCGCGTCCAGGGAAGCGCCGGACGTGGCTACGTGGTTGACACCCCTGGAGTCGGCGCGGCGCTGGTGATCGCAGACCTGGCGGCGCTGCCCGCAGACCGCATCTATGAGCTATGGCTCATCGACGCCGCCGGAACGCCGCTGGCGGTAGGCACCTTCACGACTTCGAGCGACGCGATAGCGGTGGTACAGGTCGAGCGCGACCTGGCGCAGTTTGCGACGTTCGCCGTCACGGTCGAGGCGCAACGGGTCGACACTCCGAGCGGGGCGCCGGTGATGGTCGGGTCGCTGGAGAGCTGAGGCGACCTAGCGGCGGGTTCGCTCGCCGGGCAGGCTGACCCACTCGCCGCGGCGGTTATCGGTACCCGAGGGTCGTCCCTGCGGGCGCCTGGACGGCCCGGCGTGGCGCCCGCTGCCCCATGCCGCGGCCACGGGTCGGCGAGGCTGTCGCGGGCCGCGCTGGCCCCCTCCCCCGCCGCCCGTGCGGAGGCGGATCGGCTCGGGGCGGATCGATCGGTCCGGTTCGAAGCCCGGCACGATCTCTGACGGGATGGGACGCCCGAGCAGCCGTTCGATCTCACGCAGCATCGGGGCCTCGTCGATGCAGACCAGGGAGATGGCATCACCCTCGATCCCGGCTCGCCCGGTTCGACCGATGCGGTGCAGGTAGTCGGAGGGCACCATCGGCAGCTCGTAGTTGACGACGTGCGGCAGCTGCTCGATGTCCAGTCCCCGGGCGGCAACCTCGGTCGCGATGAGCAGGGTCACCCGACCCTCCTTGAAGTCGTTGAGGGCGCGGACCCGCTGCGGCTGGGAGCGGTTGCCATGGATCGCGGCGGTGGCGATGCCATCCTGCCAGAGCTGCGCGGCCAGACGGTCGGCCCCGTGCTTGGTGCGGGTGAAGACGAGCGCCTGGTCGACGGCATGGCTGCGCACCAGGTGCGACAGGAGCTCGCGCTTGCGGGCGCGGTCCACCGGGTGAACCACCTGGCGCACGAGGTCTGTCGGGGTGTTGCGCGGGGTGACCTGGACCGATGCGGGCCGGTCGAGCATCCCCTCGGCCAGCGTTCGGATCTCGTTCGAGAAGGTGGCGCTGAAGAGGAGGTTCTGGCGACGCTGCGGAAGCAGGGCGAGGATGGCACGGATGTCACGGATGAAGCCCATGTCGAGCATCCGATCCGCCTCGTCCAGGACGAGGATCTCGACCGCACCCAGGTCGATCGACCCCTGCCTGGCGTGGTCGAGCAGCCGGCCCGGCGTGGCGACCACGATCTCCGGTCCGCGGCGCAACGCCGCGTACTGCCCGGGGAAGCCAACGCCGCCATAGATGGTGGTGGAGCGCCGGCTGTTGGCACCGTAGACGCGCACGCTCTCCTCGACCTGCATGGCCAGCTCGCGGGTCGGAACCACGATCAGCGCGCGGATGCGCGGACGTCCGCCCGTGTGCGGTTGCGAGGCCGACAGGCGCTGGAGCATCGGCAGCACGAATGCCGCCGTCTTGCCGGTGCCGGTCTGTGCTCCGGCCAGCAGGTCACGCCCGGCGAGGACGAAGGGGATCGCCTCCCGCTGGACTGGAGTCGGTTCGGTATAGCCCTGCGCCGAGACGGCGCGGAGCAGTTCGGGCGCAAGCCCGAGCGTGGAGAAGGACATGAGAGCTCCTGACGAGGCCCTCCCGCGGTGTGCGGGGCCCGGTCAGGGCAGAGGTTTGAATCGGGATCGGGACGGTGATGAAGCCGCGGCGCGGACCGGAGCGCCTATCGAACACGTTTTCGAAATGATACACCATCGGCCCTTCAGGCCGGAAGTGGTACCCTTGGGGCCCCATCAAAGGACGCCATGACCTCGCCCTGCATCCACGGATTCCGCGCCGAAGAGTGCGCCGCATGCCGATCCTGTGCCCACGGACTCGTCACCTCGCAGTGCGGTCGCTGCATCAAGGCATCGAGCACCCCGGCCGGCCGCAAGGCGCTCCTGAGCGCCATCGGTACCTACCCTTCCGAGCAGCGCGAAGGTTTCGAGATCTACTACGAGCCGGCGCTCAACGGGTGGCGCTACCGAGCAGACGAGGCGGCTCCTTCGGTGGAGTCGTACCGGTCAGTCTTCCTGGCCCGCAAGGCCGTCGATCAGCTGGCGGCCGCTGCCAGCACCGGCGGATCGAAGCGCAGGGGCTGACCGGCCCCGACCGTCGCAGAACTGCGAGGCAGCTCCGCGACTGATGGCATGTGGCTGAAATCACTCGCAGCCACGATGGGCACACCCAAGGAGAGACGTCATGACCACCGCGCGGGCATCGGTCCGTTCATTCACCACCAGCGTCGAAATCCCGGCCGTCGACCGGACGAAGATCAACAGGGTGCTGAACCAGCACCTGGCGGATTCCTTCGATCTGCTGAGCCAGGTCAAGCAGGCGCACTGGAACGTGAAGGGCCCGGATTTCTGGCAGCTGCACAAGCTGTTCGACGAGGTCGCTGAGCGGGCGGAGGAATGGGTCGACGAGTTCGCCGAGCGCGTCACCGCGCTGGGTGGCTATGCCACCGGCACCGTGCGCATGGCCGCGACCGGGAGCAGGCTGCCGGAGTTCCCGACCGACATCACCGACAGCATGGACTACGTCAAGGCGGTGGCCGAGCGCCTGGCAGCCTTCACCAACTCGGCTCGGAAGGCGATCGACCAGACCGACAAGCTCGGCGACGCGGACACGGCCGATCTCTTCACCGAGGTCAGCCGCTGCGCCGACAAGTACCTCTACTTCCTCGAGGCACACCTCCAGGACGAGGGGCCCCGCGGGTAAGCCCTCGTTGCTTTGAGGCACTCGTGTCCCGGCTACACTGCGCCAATGTCTAACGCCCTAGCTCCGTCTGAGCAGACCGCCCCACATGCGCTTTGAGGAGTCGATAGATATCGATGCTCCTCAGCAGCGCGTCTGGGACGTGCTCAGCGCCCTCGAGGCCTGGCCGCGGCGCATCGAGACCGTCGACATCGTCGAGCTCCTGACGCCGGCGCCGATCACCAAGGGCAGCCGCGTGCGGCTCAAGCAGCCGAAGCTACCCGAGGGCACCTGGGACATCACGGTCTGGGATGCGCCGTCCTACTTCGAGTGGACGCAGAAGGCGGGCGGCACCACCAGCGTCGCCGGCCACCGCGTCGAAGCGCTGGGAGAGGGCCGGGCACGTCTCACGCTGACACTCGACATGCGCGGCTTCCTCATCCCGATCATCGCCCTGTTCTACAAGAAGCTGACCAACAGCTACATGGACCTCGAAGCCGAAGGCATGAAGCGGGCAGCCGAATCGGCCTGAGCACGGCCGCGGCCGCCTCCACCCCGACGATGAACTCACCCAGAGCGTGGTCAGGGCGGGAAATAGGGAGGGCCTCCGGCTCCGGAGGCCCCATGCGTGTGTGAATCTGTGGCGTGCCCGAGAGGACTCGAACCTCCGACCTTCAGGTCCGCAACCTGACGCTCTATCCACTGAGCTACGGGCACGTGCGCGACGGCGATGGCGGAGAGGGAGGGATTCGAACCCTCGGAAGAGGAAACCCCCTTCAGCGGTTTAGCAAACCGCCGCACTAGGCCACTATGCGACCTCTCCTCGAGCGGCGCCGATGATAGCATGGGGCCCTCCCGACGGGCCCCCGCCGGCCCTCCCCGACCGCCCATCTCGAACCGCCCGCCAAGCAGAGCCGACCCGTGCAGCGCCTACCCGTCATCGGCCAGTCGTTTGCCCATTCCGCCGTCGAGGCGGTGCAGCGCGCCGCCTTCGAGGCGGCCGGGTTGCCGATCGAGATCGAGCGCTGGGAGCGGCGACCCCACCAGCTGCCGGCCGCGATGGAGGCGCTTCGGGATGCCACCTTCGCCGGCGCGTTGATCGCGGCGCCCCACAAGGAGCGGGCTGCCGGCATGACCAATGCGCTCTCCGATGACGCCAAGGTCAGCGGTGCGGCGAACCTGATCGTGCGGGCCGGCGCCACGCTGAGAGGTCACAACACCGATGTCGATGGCGTGCGCGCTGGCCTGACCGCCATCCTGCCCAATGTGTCCGGCAAGTGGCCCCACCAGGCGGTGGTCCTGGGAGCCGGCGGCGGCGCTCGGGCGGTGGTGGCGGTCCTCATCGGCTTCGGCTTCCAGCGCATCGCGGTCTTCAACCGTCACCTGCACAAGGCGGAGGCGGTGGTAGCTCATTTCGCACGCGCAGCTCGCCACCTGGACCTGCGTGCGCTGCCCTGGCACGAGACCTTCCTGGAGGTGGAGCTGGCCAAGGCCAAGCTTCTCGTGAATGCCAGCGGCATCGGTGTCGAGGAGGGGGCCAGCCCGCTCCCTGCGGAGATGCTGGGGACCGGCGCCTTCGTGCTCGACCTGGTCCTGAACCACGCCAGCACCCCCCTCATGAGCGACGCCCAGGCTCGCGGCGGAACGGTCGCCAACGGTCAGGCCTCGTTCCTGGCGGCCTCGGCGGAGACGTTCCAGCTGCTCAGCGGGCAGGAGGCTCCGGCTGACGTGATGCGCGCGGCCTTGGCCGTCGAGCTGGGGCTCCCCGAGGAGGGGATCGCCGTGGTCGGCGACTAGGGGACGGTCGATGTTCTACACGGCCGGCTGGGTGCACGTCATCTGCGGCTGCATGTTCTGCGGCAAGACCGACGAGATGCTCCGTCTCCTGCGCCGCTTCTCGATCGCGGGACGCCGCGTCGTGCTGGTCAAGCCGCGCCTCGACACCCGCACCGAGGAGAGCACCGTCATCTCACGCTCCGGTGCACAGCATGTCGCGGTGCCGGTCGACGACTCGCGCCAGATCGAGGCGCTGGTCGGCGATGCCGATATCGTCGCCATCGAGGAGGGCCAGTTCTTCGACGAGCGCCTGCCGTGGCCAGGTCGCCTGGTTCTTCGGCAGGAGCGCGGTCAGGCCAGCGCGCACGCCATCGACATCGGTGTTGTGTCCGCGCAGGCGATCTCCATCGCGCACGATCACGTTGGCGGCACC
>JALYNS010000141.1 GCA_030773035.1 Chloroflexota bacterium | reverse complement strand
GCGCAAGAGGGCGCGATCGGGAACGGCGCCGCGTTCGAGCTCGTCCTCGAGGAGGTCGGCTACGGATGCGTCGGGGGCGTGGTGGCGGGCCTCGTGGCCGCAGCCGTGGTCAGAGTGGGTGTCCCGCGCGCCCTCGTCGATCCGATCTGGCTCCAGGTGGTCCCGGTTGCGGGGGCCGCGTTCGCCTACGGGCTGGCGGTATGGCTGCACGGAAGCGGGTTCATCGCCGCCTTCGTCGGAGGCGCCGTCTTCGGCGGGTTGCGCCGCGAGGTCGGAGGCGAGGTGAGCTACTTCCTCGAAGAGGCGGGCGGCCTGCTCGGTGCGGTCACGTTCATCCTCTTCGGCGCCGTCATGCTCGTGCCGACGCTCGATGATCTCTCCGTCGGGGTCGTCGTGTATGCGCTCCTCAGCCTGACCCTCGTCCGCATGCTCCCCGTGGCCATGGCGATGGTCGGATCCGGCGCGAGACGTCCGACGGTCGCCTTCCTGGGTTGGTTCGGGCCACGTGGACTGGCGTCGATCGTGTTTGCAGTGATCTTGGTCGAGGAGGCCGACCTGACGAGCGAGTCGGTGCTCCTGAACACGATCTTCCTCACGATCGGGCTCTCGGTTCTCCTGCACGGACTGACCGCAGCGCCGCTTGCTGGGCGCTATGCGGCCTGGTTCGCGGCCCACCCGCGTGACGCGGCGCCCGCGTTCGAGAGCGCGCCGACTTCGGTGCAGCGTCCGCACGGCTGGACGGCCAGGCTGAGGGAGAGACATCATGACGTCGACGACGCATCACTCGAGTCGGCGCCCTAGATGGCCTCTCCGGATGACGTCGAGGCTGCGCCGGTCGATCCGGGCTCACTGATTCGCAGCAGGCAGTACCGCGTTCTGCTCGTGCTGGCGGCGGCGATCGGTGTGCTCGTATCGCTGGCGTCATGGAGCTTCCTGGCCCTCGTCCATGAGATCCAAGTCGGCGTCTACGAGGATCTCCCCGGCGAGCTGGGGTACGACACCGTTCCCTGGTGGTGGCCGCTGCCCTGGCTTGCCGTGGCCGGCGTGCTGACCGCCCTTGCGATCATCCGCCTACCTGGACACGGGGGCCACGTCCCCGCCGACGGTCTCAAGGCCGGCGGGGGCCCCACACAGCCGATCGAGCTCCCGGGCGTTCTCCTGGCGGCGCTCGCCACCCTCGGACTCGGGCTCGTGCTCGGCCCGGAGGGGCCGCTGATCGCACTCGGCATGGGCCTCGGCGTCCTCGCGGTACGGCTGGTCGAAAAGGATGCGCCCCAGCAGATGTTGGGGCTGATGGCCGCCGCCGGGAGCTTTGCCGCCATCTCGACCGTATTCGGCTCGCCGGTGATCGGCGCGGTGATCCTGCTCGAGGCTGCAGCCCTGGGTGGAGGGGGACCGACGCTGGCGGTGATACTGCTCCCCGGCCTGATCGCCGCTGGGCTCGGCTCCCTCGTCTTCATCGGCATGGGCGACTGGACTGGTTTGAGCACAAGCGCCTGGGCGTTGAGCCCGTTGGACCTGCCGTCGTACGGCGGCCCTGACTGGGGTGACTTTGCGTGGACGATCGTGCTCGCGATGGCCGCCGCAGTCGTCGTCTTCGCCATCGTCGAGCTCGCCAGGCTGACGATCCGCCTCGTCTCGAAGAAGCCGTTCGTGCTCACCGTTACCGCAGCGCTCGTCGTCGGAGGGCTCGCCATCACCTTCCACCAGGCGACCGATCAGCCGGCCAACGCAGTGCTGTTCTCAGGTGAGAACGCGTTCGAGGCGCTCTTCGAAGAGCCCGGTCTTTCCATCTCCGCCCTCACGCTGCTCCTGGTGTTCAAGGGACTCGCTTGGAGCATTTCCCTGGGGAACTTTCGAGGCGGCCCAACGTTCCCGGCCTTGTTCCTCGGCACCGTCGCGGGGCTCCTCGCCGCCGACCTGCCGGGATTTTCGGAAACCCCGGCCGTCGCGGTCTTGATGGCCGCGGCTTGCGTTTCGATCCTGAGGCTCCCGCTCGCGTCCGTCGTGATCGCCCTCCTGCTGACCTCACAGGCGGGGCTCACGGTCGCCCCGCTCATCATCGTGGCAGTAGTAGTTGCCTACATCACCACCGAAGGACTATCCGCACGTCGCGTTGCTCTCGTCGCCAGCAGCGCGCCGGCACCAAGCGAAAGTACGTGAGTACGTGACGCTTCGGATTTGGCGCCGAGGGGCGCCGCGGGAATCATCAGATGGGTCACGCTCCTGCATCCCCGACGTGACTTCAACGAAGTCCGTCCGCCCTCGAGCAGATCATCTTCACGGCCCGGCCAGGGGGATCTGC
The DNA here is from genome assembly GCA_030773035.1 of Chloroflexota bacterium. Taxonomy (GTDB): domain Bacteria; phylum Chloroflexota; class Limnocylindria; order QHBO01; family QHBO01; genus CF-167. Next base: position 272 of record JALYNS010000141.1, on the reverse strand, counting down.
CACCGGCAGGCGAAGCTCGCGAGCATGCACACGAGCGCGGGCGCCGCGAAGCGCCAGTCGACAGCTCGGAGGGTGCGCCACGACCCGAAGACGGCCAGCAGGCTGGGCAGCAGGAGGTAGATCGCGACGCCGCCAACGGCGAGGAGGACGGCGGGCCGTGCGAGACGTTTCCACCCGCGCGGGCCGTCCGCAACCGCGACCCGACCCTGGCCGCGGGCGGTGTCCCCGGCCTTAGCCATCGGAAGCTCGCGCAATTCTCGCTCCTCTCCCTC
>JALYNS010000140.1 GCA_030773035.1 Chloroflexota bacterium | reverse complement strand
CCAGATCCCGTCGGTGCCGAAGCGGATCGTCGGATCGCCGCGCCCGTGCGCGATCGGCGCCAGGGTCAGAGCAAGGTCGATCGGGTGATCCAGGGGGACGAACCCGTCGGCATCGGGCTCCGACATCAGTCAGTGAGCGGTCGTCAGCGATGCATGCTGAGGACGACCGGTGTCTCCGAGCGCTGGACCACCTCGAAGTCCTCGCGCGAGCGAATGCCCCGGTAGCCCTCCGCCACCACCAGCTGGCCGCAGATGCCACCCAGCGAGTTGCCGGGGCCGGGAAGAAGCAGCACGTCGGGCGCCTCCTCCCGCAGGGCGACCCGCACGCTGACCGCAAAGCGGAACGGGGTCGTCACCTGCTCGCCGAGGGTGTAATCGCGAAGCGCGGCGGGATCGGTCGACCAGGGAGTCCAACGCGCGCCGCGGCCATCGATCAGGGTCGCCGACGGAGCGCGCCAGTCGAGGTCGGAGAGGCGCTCGGCGGCCGCCGTCGCCACGTGGGCCACCAGCGGGGTGTGGTACGGCCCGTGCTGCGATAGGCGCAGCGGGAAGATCCGCTCGCCGACGCGCACCGGCGCCAGGCGCCCGAGCAGCCGCGCCACGCCGGCCTCGTCACCCGCAAGGACCGCGTAGGCGCCCAGGTCGATGCTCTCGTGGACGTGCCCGTCGCCATTGACCCCGGGCTCGGTGAGGGCGGCGGCCACGGCCGCATGGAGGTCCGGATCGGGGCGCCAGGCGGCATCGGCCAGCGGGTAGATGACCTGGCCGCCGGGACCGCCATCGGGGAGAGGCTCCTGCTGCAGGATGGCCATCTCCTGGACCAGCCGGAACGCGTCCTCGAAGGGGAGCGCCCCGACCACCGCCAGGGCGGTGTACCAGCCGAGCGAGTTGCCGATGGCGGCGGTGATGCGGTAGTCGGCCGCGGCGGTCTCCGCGTCGAGCATCGAGGCCAGGAAGATGAGCGGCGAGGCGTGAATCGGCTGCAGGTGGCGAGCCGGGTCGAAGCGCTCGGCGCGGTCGAGGTCGAGCAGCGGCTCAAGCCCGTAGTCCGCGCGCAGCTGCTCGGCACGCACGACCCATGGATGATCGGCCCGCAGCGAGCCGAGGGAGGCAGCCGCGTAGGAGCCGCGCCCGGGGCAGGCCAGGACGGCGCGCTGGGTCATGCCCGCAGCCGCCCGCTCACCGTGGTCAGCGCGGCGGCGACGATCTGGTCGGTGCCGACCAGGACCGCACTGGTTGCGGTTCCGAGCGGCACGAAGCTGTCGACCGCGCGGACTGACCAGAGGCGGCGACCGATGCCTGCCTCTGCCAGGTCGGCCACGATCGCGTCGGCCACCCCGCCGCCGGTGCGGCGGCACTCGTCCACCACCAGGACTGCGCCGATGGCTGCCGCCTGCTCGCGGATGGCCTGGTAGGGCAGCGGGTTCAGCCAGCGCAGGTCGAGCACGCGCGCGGCGATCTCGTGCTGCTCTCGCAACCGTCGCGCTGCCTGCAGCGAGAGGCGCAGCCCGTTGGCGTAGCTGACGATCAGCAGGTCGGCGTCCCCCGTGTCGAGCGGCCCGTAGATGCCCACCTCGTCGGGAAGCAGCGCGCTGGGCGGAGCCGGATAGTCGGTCAGCCAGCCACCGTCGCCGTCGGTCTCGACGTCCTTCTCGTGGTAGAGCGCGATTGGCTCCAGGAAGATGACCACCCGCCCGTCCTCGGCGGCCATGGCGATCGCCCCGCGCAGCATGCGGGCCGCATCGTCGCCGCGCGCCGGGACCGCCAGCACCAGGCCGGGGATGTCGCGCAGGGCGCCGATGCTGTTGTCGTTGTGGAAGTGGCCGCCAAAGCCCTTCTGATAGGCGAGCCCCGGAACGCGCACCACCATCGGATTCCGGAACTGGCCCGAGCTGAAGAACTGCAGCGAGGCGGCCTCGCCGCGAATCTGGTCGAGTGCGTTGTGCAGGTAGGCCAGGTACTGGATCTCCGGGATCGGCAGCAGGCCGATCTGTGCCGCGCCCTGGGCGATCCCCAGGATCGAGGTCTCGTCGAGCAACGTGTCAAAGACGCGCCCCGTCCCGAACGTGCGCTGCAGCCCGTTGGTGACGTTGTAGACGCCCCCCTTGCGGCCGACGTCTTCTCCGAAGAGGATCACTTCGGGGCGCCGGCCAAGCTCGTCGGCCAGCGCGGCATTCAGGCAGCCGGCGAGGGTCCGGGCGTTGGGCAGGGTCGCCTCCTCGGGGAGGGTGCCGCCATGCAGCTCGAGGCGCGCCTTCGGGTCCAGCAGCGGGGTCGCAGCGCGGGTGCCGACCCGGTTGGGGTGGTAC
>JALYNS010000139.1 GCA_030773035.1 Chloroflexota bacterium | reverse complement strand
CCATTACCACGCCGGAGCGCTTGATGACCTTGCAGCGCTCACAGCGGGGCTTGACCGACGCAGAAACCTTCATCTCATCCTGTAGGTGATGCGACCCCGGGTGAGGTCGTACGGACTCAGCTCGACGCGGACGGTGTCGCCAGGCAGGATCCGGATGAAGTTCTGGCGCAGCTTTCCGGAGATGTGGGCGAGGACCTCGTGACCATTCTCCAATCGCACCTTGAACATCGCGTTCGGCAGAGGGAGCACAACCTCTCCCTCGACCTCGATCGCATCCTTCTTCGCCAAGCGCTACGCACCCTCGATTGCTGGTTGGTGGCTACTCAGTTGGGAACACACGGAAAGGCCGCCGCACGCGGCGACCACGGAAAGGGAAGTATACATGAGCCGACTGGCCGCGCACAACGCCCAGTCCTGCCGCTTCTCAGGCACCGGTGAGCACCTTGGGACCCGATGCCGTGACCGCGATGGTGTCCTCGAAATGCGCGGAGAGGCTGCCATCGGCGGTCACCACCGTCCAGCCATCGTCCAACACGGCCACGTCGTCGCCGCCCAGGTTGAACATCGGCTCGATCGCGAAGCACATCCCCGGCTCGATCCGCATCCCGGTCCCCGCCCGGCCATAGTTGGGCACCTGCGGATCCTCGTGCATGGCGGTGCCGATGCCGTGGCCGACGAAGGGCCGCACGATCCCGTATCCATGCAGGTGCGCGACCGCCTCGATGGCGGCGCCGATGTCCCCGAGCCGGTTCCCTGGCTGCGCCGCCGCGATCCCGGCCTGCATCGCGACGCGAGTGGCGTCGATCAGTCCGACGACCCGCTCCGGAACCTGGCCGACCGCGAACGTGCGAGCCGTATCGGCATGCCAGCCCTCCCAGATGCAGCCCACGTCGAGGCTCACCACATCGCCGGCCTCGATTCGGCGACTGGCCGATGGAATGCCATGCACCACCTCGTCATCGATCGAGACGCAGATCGAGCCGGGGAATGGGACGGTGCCACGAGAGCCGCCGTAGCCAAGGAATGACGGGACCGCCCCCGCGTCGCGGATGATCCGCTCGGCGATCGTGTCGAGCTCCATCGTCGTGATCCCGGGCCGTAGCGCCGCCTCCAGCTGACGCAGCACCTCGGCCAGGATGGTCCCGGCGCGTCGCATGCGAGCGACCTCCTCGGGACGCTTGATGGTCACCATCCCCGGTGAAGGCGCAGCGCTGGTCGGTCAGGCGCCATCGTGATCCCCTGCCAGAGCGGCCAGGATCTCGGCCGTTACCGCCGCGATCGCCTGCCTGCCGTCGACGCGCTGGACGATGCCGGCCCGGTCATAGTAGTCGAGCACCTCGAGCATCGGCATGACCTGCTTCGCCAGGCGCGCCCGGACCACCTCCGGCCGATCGTCGTCGCGCTGCTGCAGCTCGGCGCCTTCGCGGTCACAGCGTCCCGCCACGCGCGGCGGATCGCTCACCACGTGGTAGGGCGTGCCGCACTCCGGACAGACTCGTCGCCCCGCCACGCGCGCGACCAGCTCCTCGACCAGCACCTCGATCGAGATGACGCGCTCGATCCGTTCGCCGCGTGCCGCGAGAGTGGCGTCGAGGGCCTGCGCCTGTCCCACCGTACGCGGAAAGCCGTCGAGGATCGCACCGCGCGCCGCGGCTGGCTGGGCCAGCTCGTTCATGAACATCTCGATCGTGATCTCGTCCGGCACGAGGTCGCCGCGCTCCATGTAGACCCGCGCCTGCTCACCGAGCGCCGTGCCATCGCGCAGCGCCTGGCGGAAGAGGTTGCCGGAGGCAAGGTGGACAAGCCCCAGCTCCCGGCTGAGGAGCTCCGCCTGGGTCCCCTTTCCCGCGCCGACGGAGCCGACCAGCAGGAGGATGCGCCGGGTGGACGACGCCGCCGGGCCGCCGCCCGAATCGATCACCGGATGAAGCCCTCGTAGTGGCGCATGAGCATCTGCGCCTCGAGCTGTTTCATCGTCTCCACCACCACGCTGACCACGATCAGCACGCTCGTCCCACCGAGCTGGAGCCCCTGTGTGCCCGGGATGACCGCCGTGACGAGCAGTGGCAGGACCGCCAGCGAGGCCAGGAAGAGGGCGCCGCCCAGCGTGATCCGGTTGGTGACGCGCGACAGGAACTCCTCGGTCGGCTTGCCCGGCCGGATCCCTGGGATGAAGCCACCGTTCTTGCGCAGGTAGTCGGCCGTCTGATCGGGCCGGAACTGGAAGGCCGTGTAGAAGTAGGTGAAGAAGACGACCAGCACGAAGTACAGGACGCCGTAGACCAGTGGGTTGCTCTGGCTGAGGTTGGCCACGACGAAGTTCGCCACGCTCTTGACCCACTCGATCGTGGAGGCGGTGAAGTACTGCGCGATCTGGGCCGGGAAGAGGAGGATGCTGATGGCGAAGATGATCGGGATGACGCCGGCCATGGTCACCTTCAGCGGCAGGTACTGGGTCTGGCCCTGGTACATGCGCCGCCCGCGGACGCGGCTCGCGTACTGCACCGGGATCCGGCGCTGTCCCTCGTTGATGAAGACCACCCCGGCGATCACCACGATCGCGATCAGGATGAACGGGATGATCCGCAGGAGCCCATCCGGGCCGGTCACGATCGGCGCGGCGCTGTGCGGCAGCCTGCCAACGATGCCGGCGAAGATGATGAAGCTGATGCCGTTGCCCAGGCCGCGCTCGCTGATCAGCTCGCCGAGCCACATCAGCAGGATCGTGCCGGCGGTGAAGGAGAGGAGCAGCGACAGGGTCTCGAACGAGAAGAGCGGCGAGGCCGGGATGACGCCGTTGGCCGACAGGAGGACGGAGAAGCCGTATCCCTGGGCGAAGGCCATCGGCACGGTCAGCAGGCGGGTGTACTGGTTGAGCCGATTGCGCCCGTACTCCCCCTCCCGGGCCAGCTCCCCGAGGCTCGGGATGACGCCCTGCATCAGCTGCATGATGATGCTGGCGTTGATGTAGGGGTTCACCCCCATCCCGATGATCGAGGCGGTCGCGAGGCCACCGCCCGAGAAGAGGTCGAGCAGGCCGAGCAGCTGGTTGGTCTGGAACAGGTTGGCCAGCTGCGCCTGGTTCACATTCGGGACCGGCACGTTCGTCAGCGCCCGGAAGATCAGCAGGATCCCGAGCGTGAAGAGGATCTTGCGCCGGATGTCCGGCGCCCGGAAGGCCTGGACCAGGGACTCGATCACGTCAGGACTCGCTCTCGCTCTCGGTCTCGTTCTCGGTCGCGGTCTCGGGTGCTGTCCCCTTTGCGGAGGTCTCGTCGGCCGAAGTCTCCTCGGCGGGCGTCTCCTCGGCGGTTGCGTCCTCGACGACCGGCCCGGCCTTCTGGCCCTTCGCCTTGCGCGCCTTGGCCCTGCCGCGCGTGGCCGGAGCCGGCGCGGGCTCGAACCCGATCGGGGCGCCGTCCGGCCAGCTGATGAGCTGCGCCGTGCTCCCGGCGGCGGCCAGCTTGGCGAGCGCCGATCGGGTGAAGGCGTGGGCATGGATCGTGACCCCGCGAGGGGCGTCGCCGCCGCCCAGGATCTTGACCGGCATCGGGCGAGTCTTCTGGTCGCGCACCAGCTGGTCGTGCGAGAGCACGTCCGGGGTGATGAGGGTTCCCGCCGCGGCATCGGTCAGGCGACCCAGGTTGAGCACCGTGTACTCGACCCGGAAACGGTTCGTGAAGCCGTGCAGCTTCGGCGTCCTGATGTGCAGCGGCGTCTGCCCGCCCTCGAACCAGGCGGGAATCCCGCCACCGGCACGCGCCTTCTGGCCCTTCGTGCCGCGGCCGGCCGTCTTGCCGCGGCCCGATCCGTGTCCCCGTCCCAGCCGTCGCGAGGGCTTGTGCGAGCCTGGGTTGGGCCGCGGGTCGTGCAGCTTCATCTAGCCGTCCGCCTTCAGCT
>JALYNS010000138.1 GCA_030773035.1 Chloroflexota bacterium | reverse complement strand
CGCCAACAGCGAGGGTCTCGACTTCTACAACACCGGCGTCTCGCTGGTGACCGACACGCCGGCCGACGGTGTGGAGTCGATCGACACCACCGAGGCCGCCGGCATCTGCTGGGGCTGACCAGTCCCTCACTACTGGACCCGGCGGGATCAGGCACGGTAGACCCGATCCCGCCGGGTCTTTCCACATCACCTCAAGGGAGCGCACAGCGTGGAGACAGCTAGCAAACCCCAACCGGAGCCCGCGTCCTCAGCTCCGGCGCCCACCGCAGCAGACACCTTCGCCGCGAGAAGCCGCTCACCGGTCCAACGGGTCCAGCACCTGCTCCACTCGCACCCGTCCATCAGTCCGCTGCTGGTGCTCATCGTCTCGTGGCTGGTCTTCTCGCAGCTGAACTCGCGGTTCGCCTCGGCCGGCTCGCTCTCGCTCGTGCTCCAGCAGGCGGCCGTGATCGCGGCGCTCGCCGTCGGTCAGACGCTGATCATCCTCACTGCCGGCATCGACCTGTCGTGCGGCGCCATCGCGATCTTCGCGATGCTCGTGGGCGCCAAGATGAGTGCCGAGCACGGCGTGCCCGGTCCGCTCGCGGTCGTGATCGCGCTGGTGGTGGGCCTGCTCGCGGGCGCCCTCAACGGCCTGCTCGTGACCCGGCTCAAGCTGCCGCCGTTCATCACCACCCTCGGCACGCTGTCCATCTTCACCGCTCTCGGCCTGCTGTACACGAAGGGCCAGGCCGTCCAGGCGATCGACATGCCCGACTTCATGACCTGGACCGGCAACGTCATCAAGCTGGGCGACTTCGTGATCACCTACGGGGTGGTCATGGTGGTCGTGCTCTACGTGGTCATGGCCTTCGTGCTCGGGCAGACCAGATGGGGCCGACACGTGTACGCCGTCGGCGACGACGCCGAGGCCGCGCGCCTCGCGGGCATCAGTGTCTCGCGGGTCCTCGTGAGCGTGTACGCCGTCGCCGGGCTGATCTACGGGCTGACCGCCTGGATCCAGATCGGTCGCGCCGACGCAGCCAGCCCCAACGCCATCACCGACGGCAACCTGGAGACGATCACCGCGGTCGTGATCGGCGGCACCAGCCTCTTCGGCGGACGCGGCGTCCTGGTCGGCACCGCCATCGGTGCCCTCATCGTCTACTTCTTCCGCAGCGGCCTGTCCCTGGCCGGCGTCGACGACCAGTACCGCATCCTGGCGATCGGGGTACTCGTCATCACCGCCGTCGCGGTGGACCAGTGGATTCGGAAGGTGCGCGCATGACCAGCAGCCAGCCGGCCGGCGCGCAGCCGGTCCTCACCGCCCGCAGCGTCGTCAAGACCTTCGGCCGGGTGGTCGGCCTCGATGGTGTCGACCTCGACCTCTACCCCGGCGAGGTGCTCGCCATCATCGGGGACAACGGCGCCGGCAAGTCCACGCTGATCAAGTGCCTGACCGGCGCGATGATTCCCGATGCAGGGGAGATCACGCTGGACGGCCAGCAGGTCGCATTCAAGCGCCCGCAGGACGCGAAGCAGGCCGGCATCGAGACGGTCTACCAGACCTTGGCCGTGGCCCCGGCCCTCGACATCGCCAGCAACCTGTTCCTCGGACGGGAGCGGCGCAGGCCAGGACCTCTCGGCTCCGTGCTGCGGGTGCTCGACCACAAGGGCATGCGCAACGACGCGGCCCAGGCGATGTCCGACCTGGGCATCGGCACGCTGCAGAACATGGGGCAGGCCGTCGAGACTCTGTCGGGTGGCCAACGCCAGGCCGTGGCGGTCGCCCGCGCCGCGGCGTTCGCCACGAAGCTCATCGTGCTCGACGAGCCGACCGCGGCACTTGGGGTGCGCGAGACCAACCAGGTGCTGAACATGATCGAGCGGGTGCGCGCGAACGGCATGCCGGTGATCCTCATCAGCCACAACATGCCCAACGTCTTCCAGGTGGCCGACCGGATCCACATCCAGCGGCTCGGACGCGGAGCGGGGGTCGTGACGCCGACCTCGCACACGATGAACGAGGTGGTGGCGATCATGACCGGCGCCACCACCCTCGAGGAGACGCCGGGGAAGGTCACGTCAGCGGGAGCCTGATCCGGAGAGCGAACCTGTGCCAGGTGCTCAGTGAACC
>JALYNS010000137.1 GCA_030773035.1 Chloroflexota bacterium | reverse complement strand
CCTTCTGAGCGGTGACCATCGGTACCAACTTCGGGTCGTATTTCCCGGTCGTGAACACGCCCGTCAACCGGCTGCTGCTCGGTGGCGTGGAGGTCGGCCAGAACACGCTGCTGCGCTTCTACGTGCTCCACATCATGTTCCTGCCGCTCATCGCCGCGATCTTCCTCGCAGTCCACTTCTGGCGCATCAGAAAAGATGGCGGGATCTCCGGCCCGCTATGACGACGCTTCGCGGCGTTGCCGCCTTCGCTCACTCGCTCACGCACCGTGAAGTGCGCTCGCTCGATCGCTCGGCGGCGCCTTGCGCTGCGCCGTCCTATCGGGCCGGAGGGATCGAGGCTTGACGGACCAGAAGTCGCCGCCCGAGGCGCGCGTCGTGCTGCCGGTCGATCCGACCCGCCGGACGGAGATCGACAAGCAGCGCGTGCCGATGTCCGCCCGCCCGTATCGGTTGCTGGCGCTCGTCAAGCAGGATGCCGTCGTTCGGGTCCAGAAGGAACCGGACGACACGGTCATGGTCTGGCCGCACCTGCTCACCATCGAGTTCCTGGCCGCCGGCATCATGAGCATCTTCCTGTTGATGATGGGGCTGTTCATCAACGCCCCGCTCGAGGAGCTGGCCAACGGCAACGTCACGCCGGCGGTCGCCAAAGCGCCGTGGTACTTCCTGGGCCTCCAGGAGCTCCTGGCCTACTTCCACCCGACCGTGGCCGGCGTGCTCGTGCCGACGTTCGTGCTCGTTGGAGCGGCACTCATCCCGTTCGTCGATCGCGGCGACATCCACGTGATCCGCCCATCGCAGCGGAAGACCGCGGTCCTGCTGTTCACGATGTTCTGCATCCTCGGACTGGTGCTGACGTTCGTCGGCATCTTCTTCCGCGGGCCGGGCTACACCTTCGTCATCCCGTACGTGACCGCCCCCGGCATGTACTTCGCCCTCTGATCGAGGACCGCTGAGCGCGCATGAGCAACTATCACGTCGAGCCCGCCGCCAAGCCCGCCGCCCTGACGAAGGAGGCGCTCAAGTCCCTGCGCAAGGAGCAGGTGACCGGCCTGTCGCGGCGGCAGCTGATGCGTGCCGCCATCGGCACCGGTCTCGGGCTCTGGACGGTCGAGCTGCTGGCTGGCACGGTCGGGTTCCTGTGGCCGAACCTGTCGGCGGGGTTCGGCGGGAAGCTGCCGATCGGGACGCTCGAGGACGTCAAGACCGCGAACAGCCTGCTACCGATCGACGAGGGCTTCCCGGCCTACTACCCGGAGGCGCGCGCCTTCGTCATCCTCGTGGATCCCGGGCAGCAGCGCTTCATCGCCGGCGAGGATACGTCGGGCGACGGCCAGGCCCTCAACGTCCGCGCGCTCTACCAGCGCTGCCCGCACCTCGGCTGCAAGCCCAATCCGTGCGAGAAGAACTTCTGGTTGGAGTGTCCCTGCCACGGCTCCCGCTACGACCGGCTCGGCATCAAGGCCGACGGAGCGCAGTACGGCCCGGCTCCACGGAGCATGGACCGGTTCTCCGTGTCAGTCGACGGCGGCGGGATCCTCACCATCGACACCGGCAAGATCACCCTTGGCCCGCTGCCCGTCGCCCTCGGTCAGCCGGGGATCATCCCGCCACGCACGCCCACGGGCTGCATCTGACGCCATGGTCCAGCACGCCGACGACCGAGGAGACCGATGACCGATACGCCCGGACGCGAGCCCGAAGGGCACGAGCCCGAGCAGCGCCTGCCCGCCACTCGACCTCCGATCGAGGTCGCCCCGGTCGAGCGGTTCACCGCGTCGCCGTCCGTGCGCAAGGTGGAGTTCTCGCCGGAGCGAGCCGCCCAGGTCGTGCGCCAGTCGTCGAATGCCCGCTGGGTCGGCTTCCTTGCCGTGGTCGTGGTCATCCTGTTCGTCTCGATCTACTGGTTCTACGAGCTCGGTGCGCCGGGTGGGATCGGGCCGCAGGCCCGGTTGCAGCAGGAGATCGACTCACAGCAGGTCACCAAGGTGGAGCGCGGCTACAA
>JALYNS010000136.1 GCA_030773035.1 Chloroflexota bacterium | reverse complement strand
CGGTGCGCTTCAGCGCCCTGATCCACGACATCACCCTTCGGAAGCAGCTCGAGATGCAGCTTCAGCACCAGGCGTTCCACGACTCGCTCACCGGCCTCGCCAATCGCGCCCTGTTCCGCGACCGCGTCGCGCACGCGCTGGCGCGGCAGGCGCGCAGCCACGGGGCCGTCTCGGTCCTCTTCTCCGACCTCGACGACTTCAAGACGGTCAACGACAGCCTCGGCCACGACGCGGGGGACCAGCTGCTGGTCGCGGTCGCCGAACGGCTGCGGGCGGTGATGCGCCCGGAGGACACCACCGCGCGATTCGGCGGCGACGAGTTTGCCATCCTGCTCGAGGAGACCAGCGAGGACGGCACACGCCGCGCCGCAGAGCGAGTCCTGGAGGCGCTCCGCTCCCCGTTCGAGTTCCAGGGCCGCCAGGTGGTGATGCACGCCAGCATCGGCGCCGCGGTCACGTCGGACAGCCAGACGGAGCCGGACGACCTGCTCCGCCAGGCGGACCTGGCGATGTACAACGCCAAGACGTCGGGCAAGGGGCGCTTCGCCTTCTATGAGCCGCAGATGCACGCCGCCGCCGTGACGCGCATGGAGCTCAAGGCGGACCTTGAGCGCGCGATCGCCGATCACGACTTCGAGCTGCACTACCAGCCGATCGTCGACCTGCGCAGCATTCGCGTCACGGGGCTGGAGGCGCTCCTGCGCTGGCGCCACCCCGAGCGCGGCCTGGTGCTGCCGGCCGAGTTCATCCCCATCGCCGAGGAGACCGGCCTGATTGTGCCGCTCGGGAGCTGGGTGATCGACGCCGCCTGCCGGCAGCTCGCCGAATGGGATCGGACCGGTCAGCCGGCTGGGCCTCTGCACGAGCACCTCACGATGTGGGTCAACCTTTCGGCCCGTCAGCTCCAGGAGCTCGACTTTGTGGAGACGGTGGCCGATGTGCTGCGCTCGACCGGGATCCGGCCAGATCGGCTCACGCTGGAGATCACCGAGAGCGCCCTGATGGCCGACCTTGACCAGAGCGCTGCCACGCTGCACCGGCTCCGTGCCCTTGGCGTACGGCTGGCGATCGACGATTTCGGGACCGGCTACTCGTCGCTCAGCTATCTCGAGCGACTGCCGGTCGAGGTGCTCAAGATCGACCGATCCTTCACCGCCGCCATCGGCCACGGGCGCGACGTGCCGGTGCTGGTTCGGTCCATCGTCAAGCTGGGCCAGACCCTCCACATGGAGGTCCTGGCCGAGGGGATCGAGACCGCCGAGCAGCTGGCCCGGCTGCGAGCCATCGACTGCCGGCTGGGGCAGGGCTTCCACTTCTCGCCGGCCCTGCCCGCCGAACAGGTGATCGAGCTGCTCGATCGCGGCTGGCCCGCGACCATGATCGCCTGACCGGAGACTCCGCGAAGGGGCCTTAGCCGGCGAGCCGGCGCAAGACCGTCTGGAGCACGCCTCCGTTGCGGTAGTAGGTCACGTCGATCTCGCCGTCCAGCCGTGCGATGGCCCGGAAGCGCAGCTCGCGACCGTCCTCGGAACGCGCCGTCACCGACAGCTCCTGGTGGGGGTGCAGGCCGTCGGCCAGGCCGGCCACGCTGAAGAGCTCCCGGCCGGTAAGGCCGAGCGAGGTGGCGCTTTCGCCGGGAAGGTACTGGAGCGGCAGGACCCCCATCCCGACCAGGTTTGAGCGATGGATCCGCTCGTATGACTCGGCGATCACGGCACGCACGCCGAGCAGCTGCGGGCCCTTGGCCGCCCAGTCCCGCGAGGAGCCGGAGCCGTACTCCCTGCCGGCAAGGATGATCAGCTGTGTCCCTTCGCTCGCGTAGCGACGGGCCGCCTCGAAGATGCTCATCCGCTCGCCCGAGGGCAGGTGCTCGGTCACGTTCCCTTCCGCGTCGGGGGTGAGCAGGTTGCGCAGCCGGATGTTGGCGAAGGTGCCGCGCATCATGACCTCGTGATGCCCGCGCCGAGCGCCGTACGAATTGAACTCCCGCGGATCGACGCCGTGCCCGACCAGCCACTCCCCGGCGGGTGAGCTGCGCGCGATGCTGCCCGCCGGCGAGATGTGGTCGGTGGTGACGCTGTCGCCCAGCCACGCCAGGACCCGCGCGCCGACCACGTCCCCCACCGCGCTCAGCTCCGGCCCGATCCCCTCGAAGAACGGCGGCAGGGCCACATACGTGCTCGACGCGTCCCACGCGTACCGGTCCCCGGCGGGAACCGGCAGCGCGCGCCAGCGATCGTCGCCATCGAAGACCGATGCGTAACTGCGGGTGAAGATCTCGGCGCGGACCTGCTCCGCCACCACGTCCGCGATCTCGGCGGCCGATGGCCACAGCTCGGAGAGGAAGACCGGTCGCCCATCGCGGTCGGTGCCCAGCGGTTGGCTGGTCAGGTCGATGTCGATCCTGCCGGCCAGCGCGAAGGCCACGACGAGCGGCGGGGAGGCGAGGTAGCTGGCTCGCGCCAGGGGGTGGATCCGACCCTCGAAGTTCCGGTTGCCCGAGAGGACCGCGGCGACCACCAGCTCGTGCTGCTCCACCGCCGCCGCGACCGGCTCGTCCAACGGCCCCGAGTTGCCGATGCAGGTGGTGCAGCCGTAGCCGACCACGTCGAAGCCCAGCTTGGCCAGGGACGGCAGGAGGCCGGTCTTCTCGAGGT
>JALYNS010000135.1 GCA_030773035.1 Chloroflexota bacterium | reverse complement strand
GGGACAGGCCACTGGGCGATCAGCGGGCCGGCGTCGAGCTCAGGGGTCATGACCATCAGCGATATGCCCGCCACCGGGTCGCCGGACAGGATGGTGGAGGCGACCGGCGCGGCCCCCCGATGGCGCGGCAACAGCGACGGGTGGACGTTGAGGGGGCGGCGCCGCGCGAGCACGAGCAGGTCGTCTGGCACGAGCTGTCCGTAGGCCGCGACCAGCAGGCCATCCGGGGCGAATCCCTGTAACACGCCGCGGCCCTCCTCCGAGCGCAGGCGTCGCGGCGTCTCGAGTCGGAGTCCGTTCTCGCGTGCCCACGCGGCGATCGGTGACGGGCGCGACCGCAGTCCGCGTCCGGCCGGCCGATCCGGCTGGCTGACGACCAGCAGGTCGTCGCAGATCGCTGGCAGGCGTGCCAGGAGAGGGGCACCGAACGAGCCGGTGCCGAGGAAGGCGATGCGACCGATCGACGGCACTAGATGCCCGCGGTCGTCGTCTCTTCCACCTCGCTCGTGCGGTCGCTGACGCGGACCAGCTCTTCGAGCGAATCGAGGTAGTCGATGTACATGGCCCCGTTGAGATGGTCGATCTCGTGCTGCAGAGCCCGCGCGAACAGCTCATCGCCCTTGACCCGGAACTCCTTGCCATGGCGATCACGCGCCTTGACGGTCACCTTTGCGTGACGGGTCACCTCCGCCACGAAGCCAGGGATCGAGAGGCAGCCCTCCCAGTCGATCACCTCGCCGCTCGCGCGCACGATCTGCGGGTTGATCAGCTCGGTCACCTTCTCCTCGAGCTCGATCACGGCGACCTGCAGCGGGACCCCGATCTGGTTCGCCGCCAGCCCGATCCCCGGCGCGTCCCGCATCGTCTCGACCATCTCCTCGAGCAGCCGATGCAGGGACGTATCGAACTGCGTCACCTTCTTGGCGCGCTGCCGCAGGATCGGCTCGTCGGCGGTCAGGATCGGTCGGGTGGCCATGCCGGCATTGTACCGATCCGACAGGGTCGGGCGACCGGCCCGACCCTGTGGTCTGAACTACAGCAGCGACTCCGGATCCACGTCGATGGCGACCCCGGCGGGCACTCGCTCGAGCGCCTCCGCGCGTCGCGCCGCGTCCGTCGCGCGCAGCACCACCTGGAAGCGCCAGCGGCCGGCACGGCGTGGCACGTACGACGGCAGCGGCCCGTGGACCTCGACTCCCGGAATGGCCACGGCGGCGGCGGCCTCGCCCCCGCGCGACTCCGCCCGGCCTCGATCCGGATCCGCGACGAGCAGGCGCGCCAGCACCGTGGCCGGGGGGTAGCCCAGCAGGCGGCGCCGCGGCAGCTCCTGGTCGGCGAAGCCGTCGACGTCCATCCGCGCCGCGGCCCGGATGGCGTAGTGGTCCGCCGCGTAGGTCTGGAACAGCACGCGCCCCGGCAGTGGCCCTCTGCCGGCGCGCCCGGCGACCTGTGCCAACAGCTGGAAGGTGCGTTCCGGAGCCAGGAAGTCGGGCAGGTTGAGGGTGACGTCGGCGGCGATCACGGCCGCCAGGGTCACGCCGGGCAGGTCGAGCCCCTTGGCGGCCAGCTGCGTCCCGACCAGCACGTCCACGCGGCCGTCGCGGAAGTCGTCGTAGATCGCCTCGAAGCCACGCCGCACCGCGAGGGCGTCGGAATCGAGGCGCGAGACGCGCAGCAGCGGGAATCGAGCCCGCACCTCTGCCTCCACCCGCTGCGTGCCGGCGCCGAAGTAGCGGATCCGATGGCTCCCGCAGTGCGGGCAGGTCTGCGGCGGGCGGGCTGTCCGCCCGCAGTGATGGCAGCGCAGCTGAGCCCCGGCCAGGTGAAAGACGAACGGCAGGTCGCAGTCGGGACAGCGCAGGCTCTCGCCGCAGTCGCGGCACAGGACAAAGGTCGCGGCCCCGCGCCGGTTCATGAGCAGGATCGCCTGCCCGGTGCCTGGTCGCAGGGCCGCGAGGGCATCGGTCAGCGCCCGCGAGAAGATCGAGCGGTTGGCCGCGGCCAGCTCCGCCCGCATGTCCACCACCTCGACATCGGGCGCGCGACCGACTCGACGCTCGACCAGCCGCGCGCGCTCGACCAGGCCGCCCCGCACGCGCGCCACCGTCACCA
>JALYNS010000134.1 GCA_030773035.1 Chloroflexota bacterium | reverse complement strand
ATCAGCCACGGCATCCCAGACCCGGCGATGGGCAGAGAGTTGGTTCCGGGCCTGAACACGGCGATCGAAACCGAATGGCAGCAGCAGCAGATCAAGCTCGCCACCCTCGTCCCCGGTGGCCGCCGGGTTGTGGCCAAGAACAGCGGACACATGATCCCGGACGAGCAGCCCGCGCTGGTTGTAAGCGTAATCAAGGACATACTGCGGCAGATGGGCACGCGCTCCCCGCGGCCCGAGGCGAGGGTCGGGGCGGCTGGCAACGCGCTCGTCGCCGCGGAACCTCCCGGCGAAGAAGGCTTCGCGCAACGGCTCGATGAAGATCGCTGGCTGGCGGCGTTTGAGGTTCCGGGAGTCGCGGTGGCGCTTGTCCGCGATGGGCGGCTGACGTGGTCTAAGGGCTTCGGACAAGCCGACCTGGCGCGCGGCGTGGCTGTAGCTCCGGACACCGTCTTTCAGGTTGGCTCGATCTCGAAGCCGCTGACGGCCTGGGGCGTCATGCGTCTCGTGCAGCAGGGCAAGCTCGATCTCGAAGCGCCCGTCGAGCGATACCTCACGCGCTGGCACTTGCCGCTCTCTCCGTTTGACGCCGACGGCGTCACGATCGGGCGGCTACTGAGCCATACCGCCGGGCTCAACTCGCAGGACTACTCACCGATCACCGTGCGCCCGCTGCCGTCGCTCGAGCAGTCGTTGTCCGGTGAGAGCGGCGGCGTGTACGCCCGCAGCGGCACCGACGACGTCCGCCTCACGATGGAGCCCGGCCAGCATCGGAGTTACTCCAACGGCGGCTACACGCTGCTGCAGCTGGCGATCGAAGAAGTGACCGGCGAACCCTTCGCCCGGTACATGCAGCGTGAGGTGCTCGACCCGCTGGGCATGACTCGCAGCGGCTTCACGTTCCAGGAGGATCTGCGTGCCGAGAGCGCGACCGGCTACGACGTCGCGGGACAGGCAGTCCCGCGCTCCGCGTTGACCGAGCAGGCCGCAGGCGGGCTCCAGACCACCGCCAACGACCTCGCCAAGTTCGTATCAGCCGGCATGACAGGCCCGAACGGCGAACCTGCCGGGCGCGGTGTGCTGACGCCGGAGAGCGTCGCAGCCCTGTTCGCCAGACATCACCTTCCCAATGGATCGATGGCGAGCCTGGGCTACGAGGTGCAGACGCTTCTCGACGGCACGCACGCCGCGGGGCACGGCGGCAAGAACACAGGCTGGCGCGCGGAGTTCCTCACCCTGCCAGACCGCCGCGAAGGCCTCGTCGTCCTGACCAACAGCGAGCGACTGGACGGCATCGTCGGGCTCACCGAGCAGGTCTGGGGAGACTGGCTCGGCACCGGCCCACCGATGGCGAGCCAGATGCAGCAGTCCTCCCTCCAACCCTTCTACACGCAGCTCCTCGTGATCGCCGGCTCGCTCCTGCTCGCCGCGTCGATCTTCGTTGCGCTCGCCTGGCGACGGCCGCGGACGAGGCGCCGGCAGTGGGTGTGGCGCCGTCCCCGCCCATCCGGTGGCGTCGGCTGGACGGTGCGAGGGATCACCGTCGCCGCAGCGCTGACCACAGCCGGCACGTGGGCGCTGCTGCCGCTGCGCGACGAGCTGGCAAGCATCACACCCGTCCGCGTGACGCTGGTCACATCAGCACTCCTGATTCTCTGCGGCGTGGTCGCGGCCACGGCTCTCACACGACGCGCGACTTCCGGGGCGCCGCTCAGCGAGCCTGACAGAACCCGACTCGGAGCCTAACGCTGGCTCGCGGGAACACCGCGGGAACACTCGACTGGCATGCCGGGCGGAATCGGGCTAATCTGAGCGCAGCGGAACGGCCTGTTTTTCAGCCATTTCCGGGCGTTTTCTGCAGCAGTCCGTGAAAGAACCTGCGTCGGCTGCAGCACTACGTCCGAAACCAGGATGGCGTATGGATCCCTGGTCTTGCGCCAGGACAGATCGCGCCCGCTATGGCGGAACCAAGCCAAAAGTAGATCGTCCACGAGAGCGAGCGTAGTCGTCCGGCAGTGAAAGGGACGACGCAACTCGGTAGTAACGCCGTCCCCGGATCCGCAATGGTCCGGATGCCACGGCGGCCGATTCGGCCGAGCATCGAGTCGGTGGACACGCAATCCGTCATCGATTCCGAGCTGACGCCGGCTCGAGCTCGGCGGAGGGGCGGCACCCGCTCCGGGAGCCGCCACATGGTCGCCGCCCGAGCTGCAGCGCAGCGTCTCCCGCGGGCGTTCGAGACGCGGCACCCTGATCCGCCCGACCTGGATCAGCTCGCCGTTTGTTGGCAGCGGGCTCTGGACGCCGGCGAGCTCGCCCTTCGAGCCGCCGTCGACACGCTGCCGGCCTCCTATCTCAGTGATCGCCGGCGCGAGCTGTCCCAGGAGCGACAGCAGACGGCGGAGCTGCTCAAGAGCGTCGCCCGCATGACGGGGGCTCGTCAGCCGTGGCTGTCGCGCGTGCCGGTGAGCAAGCGCATGATCGGTCTGCCGGCTTCGATCCAGGCGTGTCTCTTCGACTTGGACGGCGTGCTCACCGACAGCGCTCAGCTGCACGCCGCCGCTTGGGCACAGGTTCTGGACGAGTTCTTGCTGCGTTTGACTGCGAGCGCAGGCTGGCATTTCATTCCGTTCGACCGCAACGCGGACTACCGCACCTACATCGACGGACGTTCGCGTCTGGAAGGCATCCACGCTTTCCTCGAGAGCCGTGGGATCCGTCTGTCCGAGGGCAGAGTCGACGATCCCCCGGATGCCGACACCGCTCAGGGGCTGGCGAAGCGCAAGGGTGAGGCCCTCGCGCGCAGCCTGCGTCAGCGCGGCGTGACGGCCCTGCCCGGCGTGCGTCGGTACGTCGACGCGGCAGGACGCGCAGGACTTGTGCGAGCCGTGATCTCGGCGAGTGCCAGCACGCTGCCGATGCTCGAGCTCGCCGGTTTGGCCGGGCTGATGGAAGTGCGCATGGATGCAAGCGTGATCGACGGCGAGGTCATCCGTACGGCCCCCGCTCCCGATCTCGTGCTTTCCGCGTGTCGTCGCCTGGGTGTCAGCCCCTGCGATGCCGTCACGTTCACGCACAGTCCCGCCGGCGTCGTCGCCGGCCGGGCGGCAGGGTTGGCGGTCGTCGGCGTCGCAGAGGGGTCGACCGCAGACCTTCTCCGGGACTTCGGCGCCGAGCGCGTCGTCCCGTCGCTGAGCTCGCTGCTCGAC
>JALYNS010000133.1 GCA_030773035.1 Chloroflexota bacterium | reverse complement strand
GGTCAGGCCTTGGATCCGAAGGACCTCCTCAGCCGGCTTCGGCGGCCCCTTGCTGACCTCCAGCTGCACCGGGCGGCCGACCATCATGCGCGCCAGCTCGGCCTCATCGGTCGCATCGGGGGTGGTGGTGCCGACCACCCTCCCGCGCCGCAGCACCGTGATCCGATCGGCGATCTGCATCACCTCGTTGAGCTTGTGGGTGATGAAGATGATCGAGGTCCCATCCCGCGCCAGCGAGCGCATGACGTCGAAGAGGTCGTCGATCTCCTGGGGAGTGAGCACCGCGCTTGGCTCGTCCAGGACCAACAGGTTCGAGTGGCGGTAGAGCGTCTTGAGGATCTCGACCCGCTGGCGGACGCCCACCGGCAGGTCCTCGACGAGGGCGTCGGGGTCGACTCTGAGGCCGTGCTCGGCGGAAAGCTCCACGATGCGCCGCCGCGCCTTATCGCGATCGAGCGCCAGCAGCGGACCCGAGGTCGACTCGACCCCCAGCATGATGTTCTCGGTGACGGTGAAGACGGGGATCAGCATGAAGTGCTGGTGGACCATGCCGATCCCCGCGGCGATGGCGTCGCCCGGCCCGCTGAATTGGACTGGCTTGCCGTCGATCAGCACCTCGCCCTCGTCCGGCCGATAGAGGCCGTACAGGACGTTGACCAGGGTCGACTTGCCGGCTCCATTTTCGCCCAGCAGGGCGTGAATCTCGCCCGGTGCGACGGTGAGGTCGATGCCCTCGTTGGCGACAACCCCAGGGAACCGCTTGGTGATCCCTTTCAGTTCCAGCTGCATCGGTTCTGACTCCCCGGAACCGGGTACGTGACAGGCGGCCCTGCCCGGAGGCGAGGGCCGCCTGTCGATCTATCTAGCGGCTGAGGACGAGAGAGCGATTACGGAGCCGCGCTCGGCGCCGGCTTGCCCGAGTAGGCAGCCACCGTGACGGATCCGTCGATGAGCGCTGCCTTGAGCGCATCGACCTCTGCCTTGAGTGCTGCCGGGACTGCATCTTCGAAGTCGTGGTACGCCGCCATGCCGACCCCCTCGTTGACGAGTGTGCCGACGTACATGTTTGTAGTCCACACCGCGCTGGTGAGGTCCATCGCCTCCTTGACCGCCTCGAAGACCGCGGTGTCCATCCGCTTCAGCTCGCTCGACAGCATGATGTCCTCGTAGCCAGGCACCGAGATGTACTGGTCGACATCCACGCCGATGAAGAGCGGCTTCGGAGAGAGGTCAGACGGGTTGTCCTGGACGGCTGCCATGCCGCCCTGGCCCGCCGGGCCAGCGACCGCGAAGATGATGTCGGCATCTGCCTGCATCAGGGCCTCAGCCTTCTCGCGGCCAAGTCCGAGGTCGTTGAAGTCGTCCGTGAAGACGCCTTCCTGCGTCGCGGGATTCCAACCCACGACCGAGACGTCCCTACCGTTCTGCTCGTTGTAGTACTTCACGCCGGCCACGAAGCCGTCCATGAAGTCGGTCACCGTAGGAATCTTGGCGCCGCCGAAGGTTCCGACCACGCCGGTCGTCGTCATGCCCGCGGCGAGGTAGCCCTGGAGCATGGAGGCCGACGCGGTGTCGAAGACCATCGCCCGGATGTTCGGGACCGGCGGGTCATAGGCGTAGTCGACGATCGCGAACAGCTGCTCGGGGTTGAGGAGCGCAGCCTCTCTGGTGGCGTCGCCCAGCAGGAAGCCGACCGTGACGACCAAGTCGCAACCCTGCTCCATGAGGGCGTTGATGTTCGGCTCATAGTCGGTGTCTGCCGAGGACTCGAGGAACGCGATCTCGACACCGAGCTCAGTCTCAGCCCGCTTGAGTCCGTCGTAGGCGTTCTGGTTAAATCCCTTGTCATCAATCCCACCGGTGTCGCTCACCTCGCAGGCCTTGAAGCCCGCAGGTGCAACCGACCCGGCCGCTGACTCCGCGGCCGACTCCGCTTCCGACGGTGACGCCGAACCAGCAGGCTGGCAGGCCGCCAGGACCATGATCAACGATACGAGGGCGGCGCTCGCGCCGAGCCATCGCTGCTTCCGCATTGATTCTCCTTCTCGCCTCAATCACTGATTGCCGGTGTCGCTTCTGATCGCGACGGGCCGGTCGCGTTCTGGCCCGAGGGCGAGGCCGGCGCGAATCCGCGCGATCATACTGCGCTGTCAACCGCCGACTCAAGTGTTTTGTGCGGTTGGCGCCCTATCATCCGTCCGCATGGATCGAACGTCGGAGCGCCTGCCACGCCTCGTCATCTTCGATCTGGACGGGGTCGTGTATCGGGGCCGGCAGCCGGTCCCGGGGGCGGCCGCGCTGGCGTCGGCGCTTCGCCGGCACGGGGCGCTCATCCGTTTCGCCACGAACAATTCGATGTCGACGCGCGAGACCTACGTGGCCAGGCTGCGGGAGATGGGGATTGCCGCCGCCATCGAGGAGATTGTCACCTCGACCTCCGCCACGATCGATCACCTGCATGCGCACCTCCCCCAGCTGCGGCGCCTGCTGGCCGTGGGCGCCCCGGGCCTGCTCGACGAGCTGCACGCGGCGGGTTTCGAGGCGACCGCCGCGGCCGATGGGGCCGATCCAGCGTATGACGGTGGGCCGCTGCCGGTCCTCTACGACGCGGTCGTTGCCGGGCTCGATCCTGACTTCGACTACCGGCGGCTGGCCGCGGCGACCAGTGCCCTGCGCGCCGGCGCACGGTTCATTGCCACGAACGCCGACCTGCTCTACCCGACATCGGCCGGATTCCTGCCCGGCGCGGGCTCGATCGTTGCCGCGCTGCGCGCTGCCAGCGGCGTGGAGCCGCTCATCATCGGGAAGCCGGAGCCGGGCATCTTCGTGTCGATCCTCGAGGGAGCGGGAGTGGAGCCGGCGCAGGCGCTGGCCATTGGGGACAACCCTGACGCGGACATGGTGGCTGCGCATCGCGCCGGGATCCCCTCGATCCTGGTCCTGACCGGCGTCACCGACGCGGCGACGGCGACGACGCTCGCCGGCGAACGCCGCCCCGGTCGCATCGCCCGCGACCCAGCCGAGGTGGCGGCCCTGCTGGGGCTGGCGCTCAGCTGATGGCGGGATCCGTGGCCGCCCAGTCCGACCACGCCGCATCCGCCGCGCGAGTCATCGGCTCGAGCACGATGCGCGGGCCGAACGCCCGCCGGAAGGCGTTGACCGCGATCGCGGCCAGCTCGATCGGGGTCAGCCGCACGGCCCTCGCCGTGCGCGACATCTCCTGGGTCAGCGTGGTCGCCGACACGGTCCGGTCGTCGGTCGACAGGGTGACGCTCACCCCGGCGCGGTGCAGCAGGGCGAGCGGGTGCGAGGCAAGGTCGGAGACGATGCCCGCCTGGACATTGCTGGTCGGGCAGAGGTCGAGCGTAACGTCGCGCTCGCGCACGAGCGCCATCACCTCGGGATCCTGTGCCGCGGTGACGCCGTGCGCGATCCGGCTCACGCCCAACGCCAGCGCTTCTCGGATTCGCTCCGGACCGGGCACCTCGCCGGCATGGGCGGTGAGCGCCAGCCCACCCTCGGCGGCGGCCCGGAAGGCGGCCGCGTGCGGTGGGGCAGGGTACTCCGCCTCCAGTCCAGCGAGGTCAAAGCCGATCACCGGCGGGCCGAAGGCCGCCGCCGCCTGCGCCAGCTCGACGTTCGCTGCCGGAGGGTGCGAACGCAGGGCGGTGACGATCAGGCCGATGAACGGGGTGCGCGGCCCGAGCCGGGAAGCCGCCTCGCCGATGCCGGACGCAACCGCCTCCATGACTTCCACCACCGACAGGCCGCCCTCCAGGTGGAGGCGCGGCGCCCAGCGGACCTCGGCGTACGTCAGGCCATCGTCCGCCATCGACTCGACCAGCTCCGCGGTCACGCGCCGGAGCGCGGCCGCGGTCTGGAGCAGGGTGATCGGCAGGTCGAAGAAGCGCAGCAGCTCGGCCTGGTCCTGGCAGCGCGGCGGCCCGATCAGCCGCGCCCGGGCCTCGTCCAGGGTGATGGTGTTGCCCGCCTCGGCCGCCAGCTCCACCGCCGTCTCGGGGCGCACCGACCCGTCGAGGTGCTGGTGCAGCTCGGCCTTGGGCAGGCGTTGCAGGCGATCGAGGTCCATCCCTTGATGATAGGTGGCGCCGCCGCGCGCCGGGCGGTCACGGCCATCGTCATCGGGCTGGTGCTCGGAATCGGCTTCGGCCTTCGTTCCGCCGATCCGTCACTGGCTGACCAGCCGCTGGAGGCGGCGCGCAGGCAGGGCCTGGTCGCGGCCGCGGCCAGGGCTGAAGAGGCGCTGGCCAGCCTCAATCAGGTCCTTTCCGACGCGATCGACCACGCGCGTCGAGGATCGGCGCTGACGGTTGCCGGAGATCGGCCGCCGGCGGCGGAGCTGGAAGCGGCGGCGAGCCGGCTGGTTGCCGGGGCTGGAACGGCCGACACCGCCCGCCGCGCCGTGGAGGCGCTGGCAGGAACAGCCGCGGCGGTCGCGCCGGGGATGCAGGTCCCGTCCCTTCCCTACGGCGGTCCCGAACTGCTGCTGATGGCCGTCGGACTGCGCTCCGGCATGGACGGGGCGACCCTCTTCGTGGAGCGGCGCCACGCCACCGAGGCCATCGTCGACGCCCTGCGGGACGCAGTCTCGGCGCTCGATCGCGACCTCCCCGCTGCCGCCCTCGAGGGCCTCGATCAGGCGACCGCTCCTCTCGCTCTTCTCGACGCCTGGGAGGAGAGCCCGCCACTCTTCCGCTACTGGATGAAGGTCACGCGTGAGCTGCTCGATGCGGCACGCGGCATCGCCACGGCCACGATCGCCGCCGATCCCGTGGCACAGCAGGCCGCCGGGGAGAGGTACGCGAAGGCGGGCGAGGCGGCGCGTGGCGCCGACAATGCGCTCGCCGTGTCCCTCTCCGAAGAGGGTGCGGCGGTCAGCGGCGTCCAGCTGCGGCGGCTCGCCGAGGCCGCAGCGGGGGTGGCGGAGGTGCGCGCCGCGGTGCAGCCGCTGACCGATCCGGGGTCCTGAGCCTCACACGGCCATGCCTATACTGGCTTGACCGATCCGCCACGGAGATTGGCCTGGATCGGACCACCCCGAGCCAACCGTGCTGAGGAGCTTCGATGCGCGTCCGGGCCGAGACCATCAAGCCGGAATCGGTGCAGGCCGACGTCCTGGCCCTGCCGATCTACCTCGACGACCGCCAGATGCCTCCCGACCTCGCCGCGCTGGATGCGGCCGCCGGCGGGGCGATCAG
>JALYNS010000132.1 GCA_030773035.1 Chloroflexota bacterium | reverse complement strand
ACCGGGGCCTGACGCGCTTCGCCATCAAGGACGGCAAGGTCACCACCGCCGAGGTCCAGCCGGACCTGGCCGAGAGCTGGACGCTCTCCCCGGACGGCACACTGTGGACGTTCAAGCTCAAGAAGGGCGTGCAGTTCCACAAGGGCTTCGGCGAGCTGACGGCCGAGGACGTCAAGTTCAGCTTCGACCGCCAGATCAACCGGGCGCCGGGCACGCGGTTCGGCGTGAACCTCGAGGTGATCAAGTCCATCGAGGTCGTCGACCCGCACACGGTGCAGATCGCGCTCAAGAACTTCGACCCCATCTTCCTTCTGCGCATGGTGGGCTACCAGCAGGGCTACATCGTGTCGAAGAAGGCGGTCGAGAAGCACGGGGAGCAGTTCAAGTGGAACCCCGTCGGCACCGGCCCCTTCTACTTCGAGCGGCACTCGCCGCGGGAGAAGATCGTCCTCAAGGCGTTCGACAAGTACCACGGTGGCCGGCCCCAGATCGACGAGGTGCACTGGTTCGACGTGCCCGAGGACGCCACCAAGCTGATCGGCCTCGAGAAGGGGACGTTCGACCTGCTCTATCCCGAGGCGGTCACCGCCGACTTCGCCGACCAGGTCAAGATGATGGGCGCCGTCATCGACCGGCGGGGTCCGGGTGGTCAGGAGCGCTTCTACATCAACATGACCAAGCCGCCCTTCGACGACATCCGCGTGCGCAAGGCGTTCATGCACGCCATCGACCGCAAGGCCATCAAGGAGACCATGTACCCCGCCACCCTCGGGAAGCTGGCGATCAGCTGCGTGCCGCCCGGCTACTTCGGGCACATCCCGATGACGTTCCCCGAGTACGACCCGGAGAAGGCGAAGAAGCTGCTCGCCGAGGCCGGCCATCCGAACGGCTTCACGATCAAGAACTACTTCATCAGCAAGTCGTTCTTCTATCCGAAGGTGCTCACGCTCGCCCAGGAGCAGCTCAAGAAGGTGGGCATCAATGTGGAGCTGCAGGTGGTCGAGCACGCGACCTTCCACGAGAACATCCGGAAGAACCTGAACCCCTTCGTGCTCTACGGCGGCACGCGCATCACCGACGCCGACCCCTGGCTGTCCCTGTTCTTCGACTCCAAGGAGATCCCGGACCCGGCCACCGGCAACAAGGGCACCAACTTCGCCCACTATCGGGCGATCGACGACCTGCTCGCGAAGGGGCGCCTGGAGCGCGACGTGAAAAAGCGCGCCGCGATCTACGCGGAGGCCCAGAAGCGCATGGAGCGCGACCTGGTCTGCCTGCCCATCACCGACGTGGCCGGGCAGTGGGCGCGCAACCCCAAGCGGGTGAGCACCCCGTTCGATCCCGACTACGGGGAGTTCTCGCTGCACTACAGCTACAACTACCCGGAGATGCTGAAGGTGCTCAACTGAGCTGAGCCCGGATGCTCCAGTACGTCCTGCGCCGGATCGTGGTCGCGGTCCCGATGCTGCTCGGGGCCATGAGCATCGTCTTCTTCGCGATGCGCATCCTGCCGGGCGACCCGTGCGTGGCCATGATGGGCGACCAGGCCACCACCGAGGCGCTCGCGGACTGCACCAAGAATCTCGGGCTGCACCGGCCGCTGGCCGTCCAGTACGTGGACTACATCTGGCGGTCGGTACAGTTCGACTTCGGCCACTCGCTCCGCCAGGGCTACCCGGTCAGCGAGTACATCGCCCGCATGTTCCCGCACACGCTGGTGCTGGTCCTGTCCAGCGCGGTGGTGGCGGCCCTGATCGGCATCCCGATCGGCATCATCTCCGCGCTCAAGCGGCGGAGCCCGCTGATCGACTACCCCCTGCGGATCATCGCGCTGCTCGGGCTCTCGATGCCGGTCTTCTGGCTCGGGATCCTGCTGCTCATCGTGTTCTCGCTGCACCTCGACGTCTTCCCGCTCATCGGCGGGGGTGATCTCGACGGCGTCATCCACATGTTGAAGAACGGCGAGGCCTTCTCGAGCCCGCGGGACTTCCTGGCCGCGGTGGGCGACGTCCTGCACCACCTGACCCTGCCCGCGCTCGCCCTGGGCTTCACGCTGGCCGCCACCGTCAGCCGCCTGTCGCGCTCGGCCATGCTCGAGGTGATCAGCCAGGACTACATCCGCACCGCCCGCGCCAAGGGGCAGGGCGAGCGCGCGGTGGTCTACAAGCACGCGTTCCGCAACATGATGGTGCCGCTGCTCACCATCATCGGGCTCTTCGTGGCGGTCGCCTTGACCGGCACCGTGCTCACCGAGACCGTGTTCA
>JALYNS010000131.1 GCA_030773035.1 Chloroflexota bacterium | reverse complement strand
GCTGCAGGCCCTGGCTGCCCGGATCGGCGGTCGTGATGTAGGAATGGACGCTCGAGGCGGAGTAGACCATCACGACCCCGATGGCGACCAGCGCCATCACCGCGACCAGCAGCGGATAGGCGACCTGGTGCCGCTCACGCCGGACCCCGACGCGAGCGGTGCGCCGGGCGCTGGCCATCGCGACCGCGGTCATCGATCCGGCTCCGCGGCATCGAGGGCCTGGACCGCCGCCCGGAATGCGTCGCCGCGGGCGGCGTAGTCGTCGAACATGTCGAACGAGGCGGCGGCGGGGGCCAACAGCACGACGTCACCGTCGCGTGCCCAGGCCGCGGCGACCGCGACCGCCTCGGCCATCGAGGTGGCCCGCACCACCGGCACGCGGCGAGCGATCAGCTTCTCCAGCCGTTCGGCCGTCTCGCCGATCAGCACGGCCGTGCGGCAGCGCCCTGCGATCGCGGCGGCCAGCGCCGTGTAGTCGAGCCCCTTGTCCTTGCCGCCGGTGATCAGCACCACCGTCGCCGGGGCGAACGCATCCAGCGCGGCGATGGCCGCCATGGGGATGGTCGCCTGCGAGTCGTTGACCCACGCCACGCCCTGGCGGGTGGCGACCCGCTCGAGCCGATGCGGCACCCCGCCGAAGTCACGGATCCCCGCCGCAATCGCCTCGCTCGAGACCCCGGCCAGCGAAGTGGCAAGCGCCGCCGCAAGGGCGTCGGCCAGCGAGTGGCGGCCGGGGATCGGCATTTCGGCGGCGGCCACCACCCGCTCGCCGCGGACGGTGAGCCAGCCATCTTCCAGGCGCGCCACGATCCACGGGTCGGCAGCCTCGAGCGCATACCAGGCGATCGACGCCGCCGGCAGTCGTGCCGCCAGCTCGCGGCAGCCCGGATCATCCGCGTTCAGCACGACGTGACCGTGGAGCACGCTCAGCTCGGCGAGGCGGGCCTTGACCGCCCGGTACGCCTCGACGTTGCCGTGCCGATCGAGGTGGTCGGCACCGATGTTGGTGTAGACCGCGATCTCGGCACCGCGCGAGATGGTCGGCAGCTGCAGCTCTGACAGCTCGAGCACCGCCCAATCGTCCGGGCCGAGGCGATCGGCCTCCTCGATCAGTGGTCGACCGATGTTGCCGCCGACCAGGTGCGTCATGCCGGCCGCGTCGAGGATCGCCCCGATCAGGGCGGTGGTGGTCGTCTTGCCCTTGGTCCCCGTGACGGCAAGCACGTGAGCTCGGGTCAGGCGCAGGAAGAGCTCCACCTCGCTGACCAGCTCCACCCCGCGGGCCAGCGCCTCGCCGAGGGCGGCACGCAGCCAGGCATCGGTGGTCGGCATGATCGGCGAGATGCTCGGGCTGGTGACGAGCAGGTCGGCCGCGGCGACGAGGGCCCGCGCTTCGTCAGGCGGTACGCCGAGCGCCAGCCGCACGGAGCGACCGCCCAGGGCCTGCACCGCCTCGGCAAGCTCCTCGGGCGGCCGACGGTCGTAGGCGGAGACCACGGCGCCGGCATCGGCCAGGAGGCGCGCCACCGCCGTGCCAGAGCGGGCCAGGCCGAGCACCAGGGCATGCCTGCCCCGCAGGTCCTCGAGCGTGGCGATCGGCGCGGTCATGGTTGCCATCGGTCTCCCTAGAGCCCGCGCACGGTTGCGAGGTAGAGGCTGAAGCCAAGCAGCCCGGCCAGCGCGCTCACGATCCAGAAGCGGATCGTGATCTTCTCCTCGGCCCAGCCGATCAGCTCGAAGTGGTGATGCAATGGCGCCATCCGGAAGATGCGCCGGCCGCGCAGCCGGAAGGAGGCGACCTGCAGCACGACGCTCATGATCACGGCGAAGAAGACGGCGCCGATCACGGCCAGCAGCGGCAGCTGGGCGGTGATGGTGGCCACAACCGCCAGCGTGGCACCCATCGACAGCGCACCGGCGTCGCCCATGATCAGCTGCGCCGGGTGGACGTTGAACCACAGGAAGCCCATCAGCGCGCCGATGATGAGGGCGCAGAAGATCGCCAGGTTCGGTTGTGACGGCTTGCCGCCGGGCACCTCGACCAGGGCGATCAGCAGGTAGGCCACGAAGCTGAAGATGAGCACCCCGCCGGCCAGCCCGTCGAGGCCATCGGTCAGGTTGACGGCGTTGCTGGCGCCGACGATCACGAAGGCCACGAACAGGACGAAGAGCACGCCGCCGATGACGACCTCGCCCACGATCGGGAGCGGCACGGAGATGAACGAGATGTTCACGTCAGGGATCGCGAAGTGGCGTTCGATGTAGAAGGCGGCGAGCAGGGCCACCACGGTCTGCCAGACCAGCTTGACGCGGCCCTGAACGCCGATCCCGGTGTGCACGTTCACGAAGTCGTCGATGGCGCCCAGGATCGCGACGCCAACCAGCGCCAGCATGGGAGTCAGGGTGAAGACGTCCTCGATCCGCATGGCCATCGCCAGGAACATGACCACGATGACGAGCAGCATTCCACCCATGGTCGGCGTCCCCGCCTTGCCGAAATGGCTCTCCGGCCCGTCTGAGCGAATCTGCTTGCCGAAGCCGAGGCGCTGCAGCAGGCGGATGTAGATCGGCCCCAGCAGCACCACGCCGGCGAATGCGGCGAGCAGGGCGACGACGATCGGCAGCATGCTCAGCCCTCCCCGCCGGAGTCCAGCCTCAGGGCCGCGACGAGACGGTCGAGCTCGATGCCGCGCGAACCCTTGACCAGGACGAGGTCGCCGACGCCGGGCGCCAGGTCCCGATCGACAGCGGCCCGCGCCTCATCCGCGTCGCGGACGATCGTGACCCGCGGCAGCCCGGCGGCGATCGCCGCCTCCCCGATCCATCGCCCGCGCTCCCCGACGGCGATCAGCGCCTCGGCGACGCCGGCGGCCATGGTCCCGATCTGCCGATGCAGGCGCTCCTCGTCCGGCCCCAGCTCGAGCATGTCGCCGAGCACCGCGTAGCGATGGCGGCCGGCCGCCAGGGGGCTCTCGGCCAGGAAGTCGAGCGCCGCCGCCACCGAGACCGGCGAGGCGTTGTAGGTATCGTCGATGACCGTCGCGCCGCCGGCCGCCTCGACCAGCGCCATGCGATGCGGCGCGTGGCTGCCCTGCGCCAGCGCGGCCTTCAGGTCGTCGAGCGGCACCTCGAAGTGCTGGGCCACGATCGCCGCCGCCAGCGCGTGCGGCACAAGGTGCCGTCCCGGCGTTGCCGAGTGGAGCCGGCGCTCCCCCCACGGAGCCCGCAGGGTGAACGAGGTGCCCGCCACGCCGTGTGACTCGATCTCGGTTGCCCGCACGTCGGCGGTCGCGCCGAGACCGAACGTGCGCACGGCGGCAGCGGTGCCATCCCGCATCGCCGCGACCCGCGGATCGTCGGCATTGAGCACCGCCAGCCCGTCCGAGGGCAGGGCCTCGGGAAGCTCGGCCTTGGCACGGGCGATCGCGTCGAGGCTTCCAGCACGCTCGAGATGGGTCGGGTGCACGGCCAGCACGACCCCGACCTCCGGGCGCGCGATCTCTGCCAGCCGCGCGATCTCGCCCTCGGTGTACATGCTCATCTCGAGGACCGCCACCTCGTGCCACGGCTCCAGGTTGAGGAGCGTCATCGGCAGCCCCGTCTCGCTGTTGAGGTTGCCCTCGCTGCGGAGCACGCGAAGGGCGCGAGCCAGCACGTCGGCAACGATCTCCTTGGCGATCGTCTTGCCGGTGGAGCCGGTGATGCCGACCACGCGCACCTTCGACCGCGCGCGCCACCAGGCCGCGACCTCCTGGAGCGCTGCCAGCGAGTCGGCGACCTGGACCACGGCCACATCCCCCGCGGGAAGGTCGACCGCGCGCTCGACGAGGACGACAGTGGCACCGCCGCGCACGGCCTCGGCCACGAAGCGGTGCCCGTCGACTCGCTCGCCCCGCAGCGCGACGAAGCAGCAGCCCGGGACCACGTGGCGGGAATCAACGGCGGCTGAGGCGAAGGAGGTGACCCGCGTCGTCCCGAGGAGACGGCCACCGGTGGCGGCCAGGAGGTCATCGAGCCGGATCGACGGTGGCACGCTGCTCCCTGCAGAGGCTTCGGTCGAGTCTAGCAGCCTCATTTGGAGGCAACCGGCGGCACGATCCGATCGGGCGGAATGGCAAGGTAGTCGAGCATCAGCGGCGCCAGGTCGCTGAAGACGCCGACCGGCGTCTGGGCCATCTTGTAGAGGCCCCAGGTGACCGGCCGATGGATGAGGATCAGGGTCACGTACTGCGGGTCGCTGGCCGGCATGATCGAGATGAACGACGAGTCGATCCAGCCACGCTGGTATTCGAGGCGGGTCCGCGTCTCGTAGATCGGTTGT
Source organism: Chloroflexota bacterium (assembly GCA_030773035.1). GTDB lineage: Bacteria > Chloroflexota > Limnocylindria > QHBO01 > QHBO01 > CF-167. The sequence goes on along the minus strand of JALYNS010000131.1, from coordinate 3,327 downwards.
CCGTCTGCACCGGTTCCGACGCGGACCTGCTCGGATTCGGCCCCGGCCACCTGCGCCGTCCCGGTCTTGCCCGCGATCGAGTAGCCGGGGATGCTTGCGCGCTGCGCGATGCCATTGTCGACCGCCTCGGTCAACAGACGGACCATGGTATCGGCCGTCTCCTCGCGCATGATCCGCTCGCCCGGACGCGACTCGGTGGCGTGGTAGACGCCGTCCGCCCCGGTCCAGCCGGCGATGACGTGTGGCGTCACCAGCCGGCCGCCGTTCGCGATCGCGGCATAGCCCGCGCACAGCTGCACGGCGGTCACGCTGAGACCCTGACCGAAGGCGTTCTGCGCGGTGGTGAGATCGCCGCTGGCGTTCCGCCCATCCGGGTTCCAGACGACTCCAGCCTCCTCGCCGGCGATGTCGATCCCGGTCGGCGCCCCGAAGCCGAACCGTCGGAAGGCCTCGTACAGCCCCTGCCGGCCGAGGAGCATGCCGAACTTGGCCGCGCCGACGTTGTTCGACAGGTTCAGCACGTCGCCGGCGGTGATCTCTCCGTGCCCGTTCGGCAGGCGGTAGCGGTCGGCGTTCTGGATGCGGATCCCGCCGACGCGCAGGTTGTTGTCGTCCATGACGGTCGTCTGGAGGTCGATGGCGCCCGCGTCGAGCGCAGCCGCGATCGTGAACGCCTTCATCACCGAGCCGGGCTCGTACTGGCGGCTGACCGCCGGGTTGGGGAAGAGGGCGGGATCGGTGCTGGAGTAGGCGTTGCCGTCAAAGGACGGGTAGGAAGCCATCGCCACGATCCCCCCGGTCTGCACGTCCATCACCAGCCCGGTCACCCCCTGTGCGAAGTTCTTCTCGTAGGTGCTCCACATCGCTGCCTCGAGGAGGTGCTGCAGGCCGGCGTCCAGCGTCAGCCTCAGGTCGGCGCCGTCGACCGGCGGTCGCAGCTGCGTGATCGAGTCACCGATCTGGTTCCCGATCGCGTCATGCTGCGCATTGACCGACCCCGGCAGCCCGCCGAGGAGCGGGTCCTCGGCGCCCTCAACGCCGTACTGGCCCTCCCCGTCGAAGTTCACGAAGCCCAGGAGCTGCGCGCCCAGGGTCGTGGAGGGGGCGACGCCCTCGATCGGATACACGCGCTTGGTCTCGGAGAGCATCCCCACGCCGGGGATGTCGAGGGCTGCGACCCAATTCGCCATGGTCCCGTCCACGCGCCGCTTGAGCCAGACCCACGGGTCCTTGCTGGTGAGCCGCGCGCGGACCTCGCTGATCTCCATCCCCAGCACGGTCGCCAGCACGGTCGCCGCGCGCTCCGGATCGCCCTTCTGCACTGTCGGCGGGATGGCGTACACGGACTGCACCTGGATCGAGGTCGCGAGCAGGACGCCGTTGATGTCGCGGATCTCGCCGCGCTCGGCCGGGATCTCCTCGGTCTGGGCCAGCTGGTTGAGCGCCATGGCCGTCAGGCGCTCCCGCTCGATGACCTGCCACCACACCAGCCGGCCGCCGACCATCGTGGCGAGCATGGTCGCGATGATCAGCAGGAACAGGGCGCGGGCACGACTGTCAGTCCTGGCGAGCACGGCTACTCCGTCGGCCGAGGCGAGGGCCCCGGCCGAGCTACTTCAAGATGCGTGGGTCAATCGTTCTGATGGCGAACCGGACGGCGGCCGGATCAAGCGCAACGAGGTTCAGCTCAGCCCTCGCTCTCGCTTCGATCGTGCTCGGCGAGCGCGCCGCGCCGATCTCGAAGGTGAGCTGCTGCTGCTCGGCGCGCAGCTCGGCGACCTGCGCCTGCAGGTTTTCGATCTGGTAGCCGATGGCTGATACGTGGGTCGACTGGGTGAGGTAGAAGAGGCCGAGGCCGGCGGCGGCGGCAATCGCCACCAAGGCCGCTGAGAGGCTGGTCAGCGCCTCCCGGGGTGCCGTGAGGCGGCGCCGGCGAGGACGCGGGCGGGACGCAGGGCGCGGCCGGGAGCGCGGTCGGCGTTGCAGGACGCCGATGCCGGCAACCGGGCGCGCCCCGATGATGGCCATCTAGGCGGCGCCGGCTCGCGCGCTCAGTCGAATGCCCCACGAAGAGGCCTCGAGCTCCGGGCCGTCATCGGGATCGGTGGTCGCCGTCTCGACCGGCGCCTGGACCTCGTCCCCGCGCTGGTGGATGCGACGCTCGCGCATGTCGCGCTGGCGAGGGCTGTACATTCGCCTGCGACTGGACTGGTGACGGGGGCGTCCACGGCTCATCGGTACCCTCCTCAAGATCCGTTACGCGCTCGCCGGGGCGAGCTTGATGGCCGCCCGCAGACGAGCGCTGCGGGCGCGACGGTTCCGAGCCACCTCGGCGGCGGTCGGCGTGATCCCTCTCCTGGGAAGCGGGCGCAGCTGGGCGCGGTGGCCGCACAGGCAGACCGGCGGCAACGGCTCCTCGATGCAATCGCGGCTCTCGCGGGCCATGAAGCGCTTGACGATGCGGTCCTCGCCGGAGTGGTAGCTGATGACCGCCAGCCGACCGCCGGGACGCAACGCGGCGAGGGCGCCGGCGAGGGCGGGGGCCAGCACCTCGAGCTCGCGATTGACGGCGATCCGGAGCGCCTGGAAGGTGCGCGTGGCAGGGTGGATGCGACCGGCGTCCGCGCGGCTGGCAGGGACCGCCTCCGAAACGACGCGAGACAGATCGGCGGCGGTCATGAGCCGGCCTTCCGCACGCGCCGCCAGGATCGCCGTCGCGATCCGGCCTGCACGGCGTTCTTCACCAAACGTCGCGAGGATTCCGGCGAGCTCTCGCTGCGACGATCGGTCGATGAGGTCGAGGGCCGATAGACCACGATCTTCATCGAATCTCATGTCCGGCGGCGCATCGGCCGCGAAGCTGAAGCCGCGTTGAGGATCGGCCAGCTGGTAGCTGGAGAGGCCAAGGTCAAACAGGATGGCGTCGAGGGGAATGAGACCGGCCGCGCCAGCCTCGTCGTAGATGGCAGAGAAGTTCGCCTGCCGCAGCAGGACCCGGTCGCCGAAGCGCGCCAGGCTGCGTTTCGCCTCCAGGATGGCCGCCCGATCGGCATCGAGGCCGAGCAGGCGGCCATCTGGAGACGTGGCCTCCAAGAGCCGCTCGGCGTGCCCACCGCCGCCGACCGTGCAGTCCGCCACGGAGCTGCCATGTCCCACGGCCAGCGAGGTGAGAACCTCGTCGACCAGGACCGGCAGGTGCCCTTCTCCCATCGCTGTCGCACCTCAATGGTCGGTTGGCGGGCCGATCGGCCCGGAGACGCATGAATGGCGGGGTCATGACGTGCGTCATTGCGTCGCGCCCGCTAGATGCCGAGGTCGGCCAGGTGC
>JALYNS010000130.1 GCA_030773035.1 Chloroflexota bacterium | reverse complement strand
AGGCGGCCGTAGAAGGCGAGGTTCTGCCGGGCGGTCAGCTTCTCGTGCAGGCCCGGGCTCTCGGTCAGGATGCCGGTGATGGCCCGGATCCGCTGCGACCCGTCGCCCAGGGAGTGGCCGTTGATGGTGGCGCTCCCGGCCGTCGGGGTGATCAGCCCCGCCAGCATGCGCACCGTGGTCGTCTTGCCGGCGCCGTTCGGGCCGAGCAGGCCGAAGATCTCCCCCTCCCCCACCGTGAAGGTCATGTCGTGCACGGCCGTCAGCCTTCGGAAGTCTTTGCGGAGGCCCTCGACCACGATCACGGGCCTGATGCTAGCCGGTGGGGACCCGCACCGGCTGTAGGACCACCGGCTAGCATGTCGGTATGCCGGAGCGCACCCTCGGCAGCCGCCGCCTCTTTGCCGGACGCCTGCTCTCGTTGCGAATCGATACGGTTGAGCTCGCGTCGGGACGCCGCGCGGTGCGCGAGGTGGTGGAGCACCCCGGTGCGGTGGCGGTCCTGGCCTGGGAGGGGGAGCGCCTGGCGATGGTTCGCCAATGGCGGCAGGCGGCAAGCGCCGAGCTGCTCGAGATCCCGGCCGGCACCCGCGAGCCGGGCGAAGCTCCACTCGTCACCGCGCAGCGTGAGCTGGCCGAGGAGTGTGGCCTGGGCGCCGCACGGTGGGAGGAGGGGCCGTCGTTCTACACCGCGCCCGGCTTCTCCACGGAGCTGCTGACCCTCTTCCTGGCGTCCGACCTGCATCCGGTGGACGTGGCAGCACCGGACGACGAGGTGCTCGAGCGCTCGTGGCTCTCCCTGCCCGAGTCCCTTGCGGCGATTGACACGGGGCAGATCGTGGACGCGAAGTCGCTGGTCGGGATCCTGTGGCTGGCGCGCCGCCAGGGATCAGGCGGATAGGTCGACCGGCTGCAGCCGCGGATTCACGGTACGCCCGGGGATGCGGCCGCGCTTGGCGACGGGCCGCCCGTCGATCTCCTTGAGATCGCCGGTGAAGTCGATCGGCGACGCGTCCGAGATCGCCGACCCCACCGCGAACGAGTCGATCGGGGCGCCCGACTCCTTGAAGTAGCCGATGCGGTCGATGTCGAGGCCGCCCGACACGACGATCTTGACCCGGGAGTGTCCGGCCAGGTCGAGCCTGGCGCGAACCTCCTTGACCAGGTCGGCGGTGACCCGGCCGCGCTCCGACGGCGTGTCGAGCCGAACCCCCCACAGGCGGTCGCCGAGCGCATCGGCGACGCGCAGCGACTCCTCCGCCTCGTCCTTGAACGTGTCGACCAGCACGATGCGCGGCACGTCGGGATCGATATGGCGATCGAATGCCTCGGCGGCGCGCACCGTGTCGCCGAAGATGATGATCAGCGCGTGTGGCATGGTGCCGGTCGGTGACAGGCCGGCCAGGCGTGCCCCCGCCGGCGTCGAAGCCCCCACGCAGCCGCCCACCACCGAGGCGTAGTCCATCTGGTCCGCGACGCTGGGATGCACGTGACGAGCGCCGAAGCCGATCACCGGGATCGGTGCCGCCGCCTCGACCACCCGTCGCGCCGCCGTCGCCCAGCCGGTGCTCTGCGACAGGATCCCCAGGATGGCGGTCTCGTACAGGCCGAACCCCGAGTAGCGCGCGGTGATGCGCATCACCACCTCCTTGGGGCCGATCCCATCGCCGTCATGCAGTGATTCGACGATCGGCGCGGGGTCCAGCTGCTTCCCGTCGCCCAGGATCTGGCGCAGGTACCCGAGCGCCTCCTCCGCCCCACACAGGACCGCCTCCTCGCGGGCGAAGATCTCCATGCTGACAACCGGGTCGAGCCCCTCGGCGGCGAGAATCCGCCGTGCACGCTCAAAATACACGTCCGCCGTCTCTCCGGCGAGCACGTCGGCATCGGGCTGGAAACGCGGAGGGGCCACGTCGCTGGTCATCCGGCAGCAGTGTAGTGGCTGCCGCCGCGACGTCGGGCAGTCAGGTTCGTGAGCAGGCCGATCACGGTCAGCAGCACCGCGGCGCTGGCGATGCGGACGGCACCGTTGGTCGGCGCCCGATTCAGCTGGCCCTCGGCCGCGTCGAGGGTCCCGGCCGCGGCGAGAAGCTCGCCCTGGGCGAACTGGGTGGCCGCCTGCGCGAGCAGTTGGCCGGGATCATCAGCGGCGAAGAGCCCGATCGTCTCGAGCCACCCATCAGCCGCCGCGGCGTTCACCTGCACGTCGAGATAGGCATCAACCACCGCGCTCTCGGCCGCGAGCTCGGCCTGTGCGTCCGCTCCACCGCCACCGGCCGCGAATCGCTCGCGCAGCTGATCCGGTGTGCTAAGGCCCGCGGCCGCCACCTTGGCGATGAGCTCATCGCGCTCGACCAGCCACGCCGACGCCAGCTCCATCGCCGGCAGCGCGTCATCGAATCGCCATTCGGTCATCGCGTTCCGGACCGGGTCGGGGGCGCCCCAGTCCCCGGCCGACCGAATGAGGCGCAGATAGGCGTCGCGCGCCAGCCCTCGTTTCGCCAGCTCAGCTGTGGCCTCCGGGCCGAGCACGCCGTCGCCGAACAGGTTGGGCAGGTCGACGCCGCTGGCCGCGGCCAGCTGGTCGAGGAAGCGGCGCGTGTCGACCGGGGCGAAGCGCAGCCCGGCGAGCGGGACCTGAGCGGGGTCACCCGGGTCATAGGCCGAGAAGCCGGCCACAACGCGCCGCAGCGCAGCCAGCAGGTTCGCCTCGCCCACGGCCCCGGCGATCCGGTCGACGAGGACCCAGGACGCGGCGTAGGCATAGGCCTCGCGTGCCGCACCCGGCTGCCCGGCGCCCCAATCGACGAGGGGGAAGGCATCGGTCTCGAGCTCAGCGGCGCGAAGCGCTGGATGGTATGGCAGCGCTTCGCCGAGGCC
>JALYNS010000129.1 GCA_030773035.1 Chloroflexota bacterium | reverse complement strand
CGCCTGCGTCGTGCACGGCGCCGCGTGCCAGGTCATCTCGATGACGAGGCCGCCATCGCCGATGGTCAGCCGATCGCCCTCGGCCAGCGACTCCATCTCGATCCCCTCCAGGGTCAGGTTCTCGCCGAACGCTCCCGGGAAGGCGTTATGGCCATCAGCTGCCACCCGTGCGATCGCCTCCATCGAGTAGAGGCAGACCGCCTGATCGACGCCGCCATGGCTGGGCTCAGGCTCGTTGTGGCGGTCATCGGCCAGGCCCTTCGCTCCGACCCATTGCTCGGCAACCGGCAGCTTGGGGACGCCGCCAGGGGAGACATTGACGCTCGCGACGCGTCCGGACCGGGGCTCAGGCATGGTCGGTCAGTCTAGCGCCGGGATGCCGTGCTTAAGCCTCGGCGGGAGCCTCGGGGGCACCATCGGTATCGGCCTTGGCGCGCTTGCGTGCGGCAGCCGATTCGCGCGAGGCGCGCACCACGGCGACCTTTGCCTTGCCGGCGGCGGTCCGTGGTCGGTCCGGCGCCTTGGCGGCGGCAGCCTTCGAGGCTTTGGCGACGGCAACCTTCTTGCGCTGCGCGGTCTTGGTGGCTGTCGACTTCTTCTTCGGGGCTGCCACGGCCTCGGTCCCGGCACCGTCGAGGAGGTGCGCCGCGTTGGCTTTGGCCATCAACCGGCTCTTGCGGCGAGCGGCGTTGTTGGGGTGGAGGATCCCCTTCTCGGCGGCCTTGTCGAGCGCGCTGATCGCGGCGGCCACGGCTGCGGCCCCATCACCCTCGGCGCGACCCAGGGCGATGTTGTTGGCCAGCAGGACGAGGGTCTTCGCCTCGCTGCGCGTGCGCTGATTGATCGAGCGGCGGCGGAGCGACTGGCGGACGCGTTTCAGGGCCTGCGGCGTGCGTGCGCCCTTCCAAATTCGAGCTTTTCGTGCCACGAGCAGGAGTCCTCAACGGTGCGGAATGGGGCAATGAAATGCGCCGTCTCACACGGCGGCGCCACGGGTGGGGAGTATAGCACCGGCGGCCGCCCGAGCCCGGCAGTCGATCGACCCTCTGCGCTCAGATCGGGTCGCTGCGGGCAGCCAGGGCGGCGGTACGACGCAGCCAGATCGCCGGATCGGCAGCGTGGTAGGGGTGCTCCGACGGCTCGATGTTGTCCAGGAACATGCGGTAGATGACCGCCTGACGGGCCGCGGCGACCGGAGCCAGGAGGGTAGCCGCCATCTCTGACTGTGAGCCGGGCACAGTCAGGCCCCACAGCCGCTGCCAATGATCCCTCATCGCCGGCATCGCTTCGCTCGGAACGCGATCGAGGAAGGCAGCCTGGTCGAGGAGCGGATGGCCCACGCCGCAGTCGCCCCAGTCAAGCAGAGTGATGGAGTCTCCGATGCCCCGGGCGTTGCCGGGAAAGAAGTCACCATGGACGAGCGTATCGGGCAGCCCGCAGGCGGCCACGAGCTCGAATCGTGCCGCCAGCCCATCCACGAAATCCGCCAACGTCGCCCGGACCTCGACGCTCAGCTCGGCGGCGGTTCGACCGACCACATCCGCGATCTTGGCGCTGAGCGCCTGGGCTCCCCAGTCGGGCAGGCCAATGGCAAGCAGCTCGTCGGTTCTGCCGATCCAGGCTTGCTGGAGGCCGACCAGGAGCGCCACCATCTCGAGCAACTGGGGCAGCGTGGCGTGGTACAGATCCTCGCCGGGGATCTCTGGCATGAGAACGCGGGCGCCGTCGCTGCCGAGGAGGGCAGGGACCGGGCCTCCCGCCAATCGGGCGAGCATCTCGCCCTCGTGGGCGAAGAATGGCGGCACCACTTTGAGCCACACGGTTTGACCCGCGACCGGGAGGCGCCACAGGCTGGACAGGTTCCAGCTGCGGACTTGCTCAGCCGGCGCAATCCGCGGCCGGCCGCTGTCGGAGAGGAGGGAATCCGCCCAGGCAAGATCCGCTGCCGGGCCACCCGGTCGCGCCCAGCTCTGGCGCAGCGGATGCTCGTCCAGCCTGCCGCGCCACGGGTGCGCCGGCACCGGCCGGGCGATCTCGGCGAGGTAGGTCACCGGTCCGCCTTGCGTCCCGGGAGGACCGGCCTCCAGCAGCCGAAGGAGGGTGACGTCCAGGTCGTGCCGCTCGCGAACGGCGCGAACCACCGGTTCGGCTTCCTGCCACCACGGCGTCGCCACCTCGAGCGGAGGCAGGCTGCCAACGACCTCGCCGGTCGGCGTCACCAACACCAGCGTCGCGAACCGGGGCGGGAGGGTCGGGCGCTCCGGCCGTTCGAATCCGTCATGCGCCACGGACCCCACCTTACTCGAGTCCGCGGGTTGCCCACGCACGAACCGTCACCACGCCGACGCTAGACTCCGGCTCGATGATTCCCCCGGAGCGCACCCGCAACTTCAGCATCGTGGCGCACATCGACCACGGCAAGAGCACCCTGGCGGATCGGCTCCTCGAGGCGACCCACACCATCGACCCGCGCCAGATGACGTCGCAGGTCCTCGACAGCATGGACCTGGAGCGCGAGAAGGGGATCACCATCAAGGCCCGCGCGGTGCGCCTCCAGTACGAGGCCAAAGACGGCCAGACCTACGCGCTCAACCTGATCGACACCCCCGGCCACGTCGACTTCACCTACGAGGTCAGCCGCAGCCTGGAGGCCTGCGAAGGGGCCGTTTTTTTTTTATAATACGCGCAGGGCATCGATGG
>JALYNS010000128.1 GCA_030773035.1 Chloroflexota bacterium | reverse complement strand
GCCTGGGCCTCCCCGGCACCCTGCCGGTCATCAACCGCCGAGCCGTGGAGCTGGTGATGCTCACCGGCATCGCCCTCGACTGCGAGATCCAGACCAAAGCCGTCCGGTTCGAGCGCAAGAACTACTTCTATCCCGACCTGCCAAAGGGCTACCAGATCAGCCAGTACGCGCTGCCGCTGTGCGCGAATGGCCGTCTCAGCGTGCCGGTGGCCGCGGAAGGGACGGAAGTCAGCATCGGCATCACCCGGGCGCACCTCGAGGAGGACACGGCACGCCTCCAGCACGGCGGCCGGGGCTACAGCCTGCTCGATTTCAATCGGGCCGGGGTGCCGCTGATGGAGATCGTGACCGAGCCCGATATCCGCAGCCCCGCCCAGGCGAGAGCCTACGGCGAGACCCTGCGCGACATCCTGCGCTACATCGGCGCGTCGGACGGCGACATGGAGACCGGGTCGATGCGGATCGAGGGCAACGTCAGCCTGCGACCGATCGGGACCGATGCCTTCGGCACCAAGGTCGAGGTCAAGAACCTGAACTCCTTCCGCAGCCTCGAGCGTGCCATGGAGTTCGAGATCGCGCGCCAGGCCGATGCCCTGGAACGCGGCGAGCGGCTCACCCAGGAGACGCGCGGCTGGCAGGAGACAGAGGGGCGGACCATCCCCCAGCGCTCCAAGGAAGAGGCGAACGACTACCGCTACTTCCCCGAGCCCGATCTGCCCCCGCTGCGGCCCTCCGAGGAGTGGGTGGCGCGACTGCGCGCCGCGCTTCCCGAGCTGCCGGCCGCGCGCCGGGCGCGCTACGAGGGGGCGCTGGGCCTGTCGGAGTACGACACCGGGGTCCTCACTGCCGACCTGGCGCTGGCCGACTACTTCGACGCGGTGGTAGCTGGCGGCATCGCGCCCAAGACGGCGGCGAACTGGGTGACCGGCGAGTTCCTGCGGCTCCTCAACCAGCACGCCGCCGAGGGGCTGCGCGCCTCGGGCGTCGCCCTGAAGCCGAATGGGCTGGCCGAGCTGATCGGGGAGCTGGAGGCTGGCCGCGTCTCAGCCACGAACGCGAAGGCGGTGCTGGCCAGCATCTTTGAATCCGGTGAGTCGCCCAGCGCCGCGATCGAGCGCCTCGGCATGGCCGCGGTGGGGGACTCGGAGAGCATCGGCGCGGAAGTGGAAGCGGTGCTCGCCGAGTTTCCGGCGCAGGTCGGGGAGTATCGGGCCGGGAAGACTGCCCTCTTCGGATTCCTGGTGGGCCAGGTCATGAAGCGCACCGCCGGCCGCGCGGATGCGCGCCTCGTCAACGACGAGCTTCGCCGGCGCCTGGATGGTTAGGGGTTGAGGCCCCCCTTTCTGGGAGTCGGCAATTCCGATCGGGCCGTCGTTGGGACCACGCCGTGCTATGGGCCGACGGTCTGCCACGACATGGGGCCTACACGGTGGTCCACAGGACCAACTGGGCCGGAATCTGGCGGATAGCCTAGTCGGCATGACGGCCGGACCGTCACGTGATGCTGGCCCCAGGGTGCACGAACAGCGCGTCCGAGACCGCTTCTACGACCCAGGAGCGCCATTCCTCGGGCTCTACTCGGGGCTGGCCTCCTCGTCGAAGTCCATGATGTGGAGGAACCTGAGCAGTTCCTCCTTCCAGGCGGCGTAGTCCACCTCAGATCCGTCGTAGAGGTACGAGCCGGCCTTGGCTCTCAGTTCAGCGTTGAACAGGGGCTCGGCCGCTGCCAGGAACTCCGGGGCGTCGCATTCCGCGATCTTGCCGATCGCGCTGATACGGTTGAAGGCCAGCACCGTCAGCAGGCTCATGACCTGGCTCGCCCGCACGGCCTGCGATTCGTTGTCAACCACGGCCGGCTCGTGAATCACGCTCAGCACGCGACGGTTCAGCTCGGTCCCGAATTGGCGCGCGATGGAGACGCAATCAGACCCGATGAAGATCGGCAGGCCCGGGTCACAGCCGCCCAGCTCGCTGCTGATGCCATTGCAGCTGGTTGGTCGCGGCTCATCCAGCGTGTTGCCGGTGCATGCCGCAAGCACGAGAGCCGCGGAGAGAATCGCCGCAGCACGGAGCATTGGCTGGCTGTGACCCCTCACCTGCCCGATTCGAACAGCTCGGCCGAGGTCAACAGGTTGCCGCCGTCGATCACGCTGTCAATCCCGCCAAGCACCAGCACACGCCCATCGGGCAGGAGCACGGCAAGGTGACCGAGCCGGCTCTCGAGCATGCTTTGAGTTGCGGCCCACGTTCCGCTGACCGGGTCGTACAGCTCAGCCGAGGCGAGGGCGTCGGTGCCGTCCATGCCGCCAGTCACCAGCACCCTGCCGGTCGCGGGAAGCAGCGTCGCGGTGTGGAAGATGCGGCCCTCGACCGAGCTCCCGGCGTCGGTCCAGGTCCCGCTTTCTGGGTCGTACAGCTCGGCGGACGTCGGCGGCCCGCCGCCCCCCGCGACCAGCACCCTGCCGTTGCTCAGCAGCGTTGCCGTGTGACCTTGGCGACCGGTGTTCGTCGTTCCGGCGTCGGTCCATGTCCCGTTGCCGGGGTGGTACAGCTCGGCCGAGGCCAATGTCTCCCATGGCTCCCGGCCGGTGAGGTAGCCGCCAACCACGAGGACCGTGCCATCGGACAGCAGGGTTGCCGTAAACCCACTCGCGCGGGGAGCCTCCATCCTTCCAGCGGAAGTCCACGACCGTGAGTCCGGGTCGTACCGTTCGGCCGAGGCCAGTGGGCCCGCGCCATCGTCCCCACCGACTACCAGCACGGTGCCGTCGTCCAGCAGCGTGGCCGTGTGTTGCGAGCGGCCCAGCGCCATGATCCCGGTTTGGCTCCAGGTCCCGGCAACGGGGTCGTAGAGCTCGGCCGTGGCCAGCACGAACCCGCTCGCGTCAAAGCCGCCGGTCACGAGCACCTTGCCGTCGCGCAGCAGAGTGGCCGTCGCGACGGCGCGGGCCTCGATCATGCTGCCGGTCGTGCTCCAGGTCCCCGTGTCGGGGTCGTACAGCTCGGGTGCGGGCGGCGCACCACCTCCGCGTCCGCTCCCCGTCACCAGCACCTTGCCGGTGTCGAGGAGCGTGGCGGTGTTCGCCCCGATGGGCTCGAGCATGCTCCCGGTGGCGATCCAGGTTCCGGGAGCGGTCGTCTGGTCGGGAGAGGATGCTGAAGCCGATGCGCCAGGCGCGGCACTCGTCCCAGCCGGCTCAGAGTGCCTGTTGCCCGGGCTCGCCGAGGGTGATGCCACGGCACATCCACTGACCGCCAGCAACAGCGCCACTCCAGCCAGCGCCCTGCCCAACCGCTGGGTCGTGCCTCCCCGATCAACCACGAGTCCAGCCTACTCCTGGCGCTTCAGCCTGACTACGAGTACCCCACGGCCCGGTGTCCCGCGGCCGGATGGCTAGAGGCGCGCGCCCGAGGTGTCTGGGGGTTCGGGCCGCTCAACCGGGTCATCGAGGTCATCCAGCACCAGCCCGTTGAGGCTGCGCTGCTCGCTGCGCGACTCCTCTTCCACCACGATCGCGGCCGGCGGGCGCTTGTGCAGGATCTGCTGCTCCAGGCCGGCCATGAATCCACCGATCGAGATGCTCGCGCCCTTGAAGTCGGGGAGCGCCTGGCGCGCGCGCTTGGGCTTGGCCATGCCACGAGGGTGGCGGCTCGCCGCGAGCCCGTCAAGCGCGCCGATCTGG
>JALYNS010000127.1 GCA_030773035.1 Chloroflexota bacterium | reverse complement strand
GGCAGGGACGACGTCATATCCGGCGGCGTGAAGCTGATCCCGATCACCACGCCGAAGGGGAACTTCCGTGTGTGGACCAGGCGGGTGGGCAACAACCCGACCGTGAAGGTCCTCCTCCTGCACGGGGGACCTGGCGCGACGCACGAGTACCTCGCGGCCTTCGACTCGTACTTTCCCGCGGCCGGGATCGAGTACTACTACTACGACCAGCTCGGCTCGGCATTCAGCGATCAACCCCATGACCCGGAACTTTGGACGATCCCCCGCTTCGTCGACGAGGTTGAGCAGGTCCGTAAGGCCCTCGGGCTCGAGCGCGACAACTTCTACCTGTTCGGGCAGTCATGGGGCGGCCTGCTGGCAATCGAGTACGCGCTCGCGCACCAGCAGCACCTGAAGGGCCTCGTGATCTCCAACATGGTGAGCAGCGGGCCGGCGTACAACGCTTACGCCGAACAGGTGCTGATGCCAGCGATGGACCAGGGCGCGCTCACGGAGATCAAGCGCCTCGAGGCGACGAATGCGATCGACGACCCGCGCTACATGGAGCTCCTCATGGAGCACCACTACGTGCACCACATCCTGCGCATGCCGGCCGAGGAATGGCCGGACCCCGTGAACCGTGCCTTCGCCGCCATCAACCAGGCCATCTACGTGCCGATGCAGGGCCCGAGCGAGCTCGGTGCGGGCGGGGTGCTGCGCAGCTGGGATCGGACCGATGACCTCGCCCGCATCTCCGTCCCGACCCTCGTGATCGGTGCGCGCTACGACACCATGGATCCCAGTTTCATGGAGATGATGGCGGGCAAGCTCCCGCACGGAACGTACCTGTTCTGTCCGGACGGCAGCCACCTGGCGATGTACGACGACCAGGTCACCTACTTCAGCGGCCTCATCGACTTCATCGCCAGGGTTGAGCACGCTCCCTAGGCCCTGAGAGGCAACCAAAGGCGATGCCACATTGCCGCAGTCAGCCAGCCCAATCGGAGGTGGAGGGCGTGCGAAAGATCGTCGTGTACGAGTTGTTGTCCCTCGACGGGGTTGCCGAGGACCCAGATCGTTTCTTCGCCGACTGGGACGACGCGATGGACGCCAACCTTGGCGCTGTGATCGCGACACAGGACGCGGTCATTCTCGGCCGCCGTAGCTACACCGAGTGGGCGCAGTTCTGGCCGAGCAGCCAGATCCAGCCATTCGCGACATTCATAAACGGGGTCACGAAGTATGTCGCGACATCGACGCCCCTTGACCGAGATTGGGCCAATGCGACGGTGCTCGCCGGCGAGCTGGTCGAATTCGTTCGGGATCTCAAGCAGCAGCGCGGAGGCGATGTCGGCGTCCACGCAAGTATCTCGGTCGCGCAGGCGCTGCTCGCCGCCAACGTTGTCGACGAACTCAGGCTCGTGATAGCGCCGAGGATCGCCGGCCGCGGACGACGACTCCTCGACGGCTTGCCACCGATTCAGCTCAAATCGATCCGAAGCGAGATCTCACCGGCTGGTTATCTGCTCGTCGACTATCGCGTTATTCGTTAGACGCCGTCGATGTCCATCGCTGCTCCACTAGCCCGAGCGGCAACTTCGCTCCCTCTATCTACTACCACCTGCCTCGATTGACCCTCCTTAGCCTCGCTGATAGACTCCGCAGGCTTCAGCGCGGGAACGCGCGAGTTCAGAGCAGAGAGGAGGCGAGACGTTTGGCAGAGGTCCGCGTGGGTGAGAACGAGTCGTTCGAGAGCGCATTGCGCCGCTTCAACAAGAAGATCCAGCAGTCGGGGATCCTGGCGGAGGCACGACGCCGCGAGCACTACGAGAAGCCCAGCGTGAAGCGGAAGCGCAAGGAAGCCAAGAAGCGCAAGGTAACCCGCGAATAACCGCCAGACGCTCCCGTCAATTCCCAGCGGACCCCGGTCGAGACGTTTGACAGGCCGATGATGTCCGCCCCCGATCAGCCGATGACCCTCCAGGCCCGGATCGAATCCGCCATGCGCGACGGCATGCGCGCTCGCGACGAGCGCCGCACGCAGACGCTGCGTATGGCCATGTCGGCCGCCCACAACCGGCAGATCGAGCTTGGCCGTGCGCTGACTGATGAGGACTACGTCGACGTCCTTGGCAAGCAGCTGAAGCAGCGCCGCGAGAGCATCGAGGCCTTCCGTGCGGGCGGCCGCGACGCGATGGCCGACAACGAGCAGGCAGAGGCCGCCATCCTCGCCGAGTTCCTGCCCGAGCCGCTCACCGAAGCGGAACTGGAGGGTGTCGTCCGCGCGGCGATCGCCGAGACGGGAGCTGCCTCCCCGGCCGACCTTGGCAAGGTGATGGGCCGCGTCGTGCCCCAGACCAAGGGCCGCGCCGATGGCAAGGTCGTCTCCGACATGGTGCGGCGCCTGCTGGCCGGCTGACCGATGTTCATTCCGCGCACGTTGGCGAATACCGAGGGGCCGGGCGGCGGCGCCTGGGCCCGGGCACTGATCGTCGGCGGCTTCGTCGCCGTCGCCCTCTTCGCCGTCCTGAGTATCGACTTCGCCAGGGGCGGGGTGAACCTGGCGGTAGGGGACGTGGCCACCGATCCTGACGTCATCGCGCCGCAAACGGTCAGCTTCGTCAGCGAGTCCCAATCAGAGGCGGCACGACAGGCGGCCGAGGATGCGGTGGAGCCGGTCTACGCGGAGATCGCTCCGCGGGGTGATATCCGTGATCGCCAGCTGCGCGCGTACGACAACATCATCCGCGCCGTCAGGACGGTCCTGATCGAACGTGACAATGAGACGATCCAGCCCGACGAGCTGCCTGCTCGACTGTCAACGGCAGTTCCCGCCTTCACGGACCAGCAGATCACCCTGCTCGCCAACCTGACGCAAACCGAATGGGCGGCGATCTCCGATGCGGGACGGACCGTGCTGGAGGCCACCCAATCGGCCGAGGTCCGCGACGACATGCTGGCCGACGCGCGCCAGCAGGTGCGCACCAACATCACCAACGACCTCGGCCAGCCGGAGCGCGAGATGGCCGGTGACCTGGCCTCCGCCCAGGTGGCGCCAAACGTGCAGCAGTCCCCGGCACTGACCGCCGCCGCCCGGGCGCAGGCGCGCAGCGAGGTGGCCCCGGTGCGGGTCACCGTCCAGCAGGGTGAGGCGGTGGTGCGGACCGGTGACCCGATCACCGAGCTGACCGTAGAGAAGCTCGACCAGCTCGGCCTGACACGGCCGCGCTTCGAGGCAGCGACCCTGGCCGGGCACGCCCTGGTGGCGCTGCTGCTGGCCGCGCTGCTGGTCGGCTTCCTGTGGCGCTTCGAGCCGACTGTCTGGTTCCGCAACCGCTCGCTGCTGCTCTTCGTGCTGGCCCTGGTTGGTACCGCCGTGGCGCTCCGCATCGCCTCGGACCGAACGCTGTGGGCATTCGTGGTGCCGAGCGCGGCGACCGTGCTGCTGACCACCATCCTGCTCGATGGAGGAGCCGGAGCGGCGATGGCGCTGGCCCTCGCCATGCTGGCGGGGGTGATGAACCAGGACGCCTTCCAGCCGGCGATCTACACCCTGGCCGGCGGCGTCGCCGCGCTGATCACCATCGTGCGCGCGGAGCGCCTCAACGTGTTCGTGCGGGCGGGAGTCGCAATCGGCGCGACCAACATCCTGGTCCTGACCGCCTTCAACCTGATCGAGCAGCGTGACATTGCAGCGATCCTGCAGGGCCTCGCCACGGGGTCGGTGAACGCCGCGCTGTCGGTGATCCTGGCGGTCGGCTCGTTCGCGGTCCTCGGCCACGTGTTCGGGATCATGACCGTCTTCCAGCTGCTCGAGCTCGCCAACCCATCGGCACGTCTGCTGCGGCGGCTGCTCATGGAGACGCCGGGGACCTACCATCACAGCGTCATGGTCGGCAACCTGGCGGAGCGCGCCGCCGAGACGATCGGCGCCGACCCGCTCCTCGCCCGCGTGGCGGCCTACTACCACGACATCGGCAAGATGAAGAATCCGCTGGCCTTCATCGAGAACCAGGCCGGCGCGCACAACATCCATGACGACCTGACGCCCGAGTCGAGCGCCCGGATCATCGCCGGGCACGTGCGCGACGGGATCGACCTGGGGTACGAGTACGGGCTGCCGGTGCAGATCATCGGCTTCATCCCGCAGCACCACGGCACCAGCGTGATGAGCTACTTCTACGGCAAGGCGCTGCGCGAGCTGGGCGGCGACGAGGAGGCCGCGGCGCGCGACAAGTACCGCTACCCGGGGCCGAACCCGCAGAGCCGCGAGGCGGCGATCCTGATGCTGGCCGACGGGGTCGAGGCATCGGTCCGGTCGCTGGAGGAGAAGGACGAGGTCTCGATCCGCAACATGGTCGACCGCATCGTTAACGCCCGCGTCGACGACGGACAGCTCGACGAGGCGGACGTGACCCTTCGCAACCTCACACAGATCAAGGAAGCATTCGTGCAGCAGCTGCTCGGCATGTACCACAGCCGCATCCAGTACCCCGACAACGTGGTGCCGATGGAGCAGGAGCGGCGCGACCTGGCCTGAGCGCCTACGATGGCAAAGCCATGGGCTGCGCCGTCACCGTTCACCATCGAATCGGGCAGGAGCGGCTGACCGCGGCGATCGCGCCCCAGACGTCAGACGCCTTTCATCGGCTCCTCGAGTCGGCCCTGGGGGAGGCCGCGCATCTCTCGCTCGGGGCCGAAGCGGTCGAGGTCGAGCTGACGCTGTGTGGCGACGAGGAAATGACGCACCTCAACTTCGACCACATGGGCGAGCGTGGCCCAACCGACGTGCTCGCCTTTCCGCTGCACGAATGGTCGGTCGACGGCGGGCACTCCCACCTGGCGGATGAGGACGCCGCCTCCCCGCCCGGCAGCCTGCTGCTGGGCGACGTGGTGATCGACGTCGACCAGGCAATGCGCCAGGCGAGCCAGGGGGGCTGGAGCGCGGTGCAGGAGATAGCCCTCCTCGCCGTCCACGGCGCGCTGCACCTGGTCGGCCACGATCACGCCGAGCTCGATGACGAGGCGGCCATGCGCGCGATCGAGCGCCGCGTGCTGGCGATCTTGCACCGGCGACACCCCGAGGTCGGCTGGAGGCCGGGATCCCTCTTCGACCAACCGCCGCACGCGGTGTCGGCTCCCGCCTAGAACGATCGGTCGGCGGCCAGCTCGGGTGGAATGGGAGCGCCGTCGAGCAGCGCGTTGACTGCCATCGCGGCGGAGCCCGGACCGGTCGAGATGCCCCACGGCCCGTGCCCGGCGCACACGAACAGCCCGGCGACGCCTGCGACCTCGCCGATGAACGGGCGGCCGTCGACCGACTGCGGGCGGGCACAGACGCGGATCTCGCGAACCGGGGCCGTGCCGATCGCCGGCAGGTAGCGCGCCCCGCGCTCGATCAGCAGCCTTGCGATCGGGGGGGTGTCCGGCTGGCGCGGCAGAAAGGTCGATCCCAGGGTCGAGATGTCCGCCGCGGCGGCCACCGTGAAGAGCGTCGGGGGATCCGCCTCGACCTCGCTCCCAGCCGCGTCCGCGGCGGCCGCCAACGGCCGGTTGACGGCGTCCACGGCGTCCTCCTCGATGACGTGGCCTGGTGCCGCCTCCCCCAGGTCGAGCTGTACGGTGACCCCCCAGGTACGGTGGATCGGCTCCCAGGCGCCGGTGGCATCGACCAGCAACGGCGACCATGGACCGGCCGCGACCAGCAC
>JALYNS010000126.1 GCA_030773035.1 Chloroflexota bacterium | reverse complement strand
GCTCGCTACTTCCCCCGATTGGCGAGCGGCGAATGGATGGCCGCCTTCGGGCTGACCGAGGCGGGCGCGGGAAGCGACGCGGCCGGCATCCGGATGCGCGCGCTTCGCGACGGTGACGACTACCTCCTCAGCGGCAGCAAGCGATTCATCACCCATGGCTCGATCGCGAACCTGGTTACCATCTTTGCGATGACCGATCCGGGGTCCGGCCGCAAGGGGCTCAGCGCCTTCATCGTGGAGACCGATACGCCGGGCTTCTCTGCGCCCCGCCTGGAGCACAAGATGGGGATCCGCGGCTCGCCGACCGCCGAGCTGCTCTTTGACGAGGTGCGCGTGCCGGCCGCCAACCGGCTCGGGGAGGAGGGTGAGGGCTTTGCGATCGCGATGTCGACCCTCGACCGATCGCGCCTCTCGATCGCGGCCCAGGCGGTGGGCATCGCACAGGGGGCGCTCGACTACGCCGTCGGCTACGCGGTCCAGCGCGAGCAGTTCGGGGCGCGCATCGCCGACACGCAGGGGATCCAGTTCATGCTGGCCGACATGGCCAGCGGCACGGAGGCGGCCCGGCAGCTGACCTACGCCGCCGCAGCAGCGGTGGATGCGGACACCCCGGACCTGGCCTACTGGACCAGCTCCGCCAAGCTGATCGCCGGCGATACGGCGATGCGGGTCACGACCGATGCCGTGCAGGTCCTGGGCGGTTATGGCTATGTCAGCGAGTACCCTGTTGAGCGCATGATGCGCGACGCGAAGATCACCCAGCTGTACGAGGGCACGCAGCAGATCCAGCGCCTGATCGTGGCGCGTCAGCTCCTTCGGCGAGCCGGCGTGACACGGCCGGCCAGGTAGCACAGGGAGCCCGTCGAGCAGCGTGAAGATCGTGGTCTGCGTCAAGCAGGTGCCCGCCACCACCGCCGAGAAGCGCTACACCGCCGACCTGCGGCTCGACCGGGCCGCGGCGGAGGCGGTGATCAACCCCCTCGACGAGTACGCCATCGAGCAGGCGCTGCGGTTGCAGGAGGCCGGCGCCGTGGATGCGGTGGGTTTCCTGTCGATGGGCCCCGAGCAGGCGGGCGAGGCGTTGCGCCGCGCCCTGGCGATGGGCGGTGACGACGCCATCCTGGTCACCGATCCTGCCCTCGCCGGCGCCGATGCCTGGGTCACCGCCCGGGTTCTGGCCGCCGCCCTCGACCGACTCGCGCCCGACGTGACGCTGATGGGGATGGCCTCCGACGACGCGCGCGGCTCGCTGGTCCCCGGTGCGGTGGCGGCCATCCGCGGCCTGCCGCTCCTCTCCTACGGGTCGGAGCTGCTAGTCGAGGGCTCGGTCGCGCGCGTACGCCGTCTGACCGCCGCCGGCTTCGACATCGTCGAGGCGCCACTGCCTGTGGTCGCCAGCGTGACCGACCAGGTCGGGGAGCCGCGCTACGCCTCGCTGAAGGGGATCATGGCTGCAAAGCGCAAGCCGATGGAGACATGGAGCCTGGCGGACCTGGGCCTGTCGGAGGCCGACCTGCAAGGCGCGGCCCTGACCCGGGTTGACGAGGCACGCAAGCCGGAGGGCAAGCCGCCCACCGAGCGGGTCGAGAACGTGAGCGCCGACGAGGCGGTGGCGCGCATCGTCGAGTGGCTCGTCGCGCGAAAGCTGGTCGTGTGAGCGGCGAGATCGCCTTCCTGGCCGAGTATGCGGACGGATCCCCGTCACGCAGCGCGCTGGAGCTGGCAGCGGGTGCGGCGGAGCTGGCCAAGCAGAGCGGCGGTGCAGCGGTCGGGCTGGCCTACGGCCCCGGTGCCGCTGGAGCGGCCGCCCTGGGTGCGGCGGGGGCGGCCCGCGTGGTGGTGCTCGGCGACGACGCTGCGCCTGCGATCACCCACGCGCAGGCAGTCGCCGCGACCGTTCGCGATCTCGCCCCGCTGGCGGTGCTGGCGCCGGCCACGCCCAACGGACGTGACCTCGCGGCGGCGCTGGTCGGCCTGCTCGGCCTGCCGGCCTTCGGACCGGTGCGTGCGGTTCGTGTCGAGGGTGGGCGCGTGAGAACGGAGCAGGCGACCCTGCAGGGGACCGTCATCACCGTCAGCGAGCCGACCGAAGGCGCCCCCCAACCGGCGGTGTTGCTGGTGCTGTCGAGCACGTTCAGCCCGATCGAGGGAGGGAAGGGGGCGGCGACCGTGGCCAAGGCAGCGGCCGGCGACGCCGGCGCCTTCGGGACGGCCCGCATTGTCGAGTCGCACCCCGCCGAGGCGGCGGTCGCCAACCTGGAGGAGGCCTCGATCATCGTCGCCGGCGGCCGCGGCGTCGGCAGCGCCGACGGATTCGCACCCCTGCACGAGCTGGCGGCCGCCCTCGGGGGTGCCGTGGGAGCCAGCCGCGCCGCGGCTGACGCGGGATGGGTTCCATATCAGCTCCAGATCGGGCAGACTGGCAAGGTCGTCAAGCCGTCGCTCTACATCGGCTGCGGCATCAGCGGCGCGATCCAGCATCGGGTCGGGATGCAGACCGCCGAGAATGTGATCGCCATCAACAAGGATCCCGATGCACCGATCGGCGAATTCGCCGACCTCTTCGTGGTGGGGGACCTGTTCACCAT
>JALYNS010000125.1 GCA_030773035.1 Chloroflexota bacterium | reverse complement strand
GGGATGGGGAGCGGCGCCGCTTCCCGCGCCCGGTCGGGGAGCGACTCGATCAGCACCACGGGCAGCCCCAGGTCGGCCGCCATCGACGCCGTCTGGGTCGAGGCCAGCACCAGCTTTGCGCGGGTGCGCTCAGCGATCTTGGCCACGAAATCGGGCTGGCTTCGGACATCCAGCGGGACGAGCACGATGCCGGCAAAGAGGGCTCCCAGGAAGCCGATCGCCCACTCCGGGCGGTTTACGCCCCAGATCAGAATGCGGTCGCCGCGCTCCAGGCCCTGGTCGGCCAGCACCCTGGCGACGCGAGGGGCCAGCTCCAGCAGGTCACCATAGGACCAGATCCGGGTGCGGAAGCCGGGCTTGATGAGGAGTGCGGGGCGGTCACGGTAGCGAGCAGCGGATTCGCGCAGCAGGTCGACCAGCGTGGGTCCCGCCTTCAGGGGGCGGGAGGCGGGGCGCGCAGCCACCCCAGGGGCGGGCTGGCTGGGTCGCGGCGGCGCAGCAGTGGCCACTCGGTTTTCCTCCGTCCGCTACGGTACGACCGCAGCCGCCCGATGGCTAGGGGTTCGTCCCAGGCCGCTATGCCCGCGCGGCCAGGTCACGCAGCACGTCCCTTGCGCCATCTCGCCACGGTGGGTAGTGGCTGAACGCGATCGTCTCCACGTCGAGCTCCGCCATGCGTGCGACGCTCGCTCGGGCGAGGGCGATGTCGTCGCTGAAGACGGCGCTGGCGAAGGTGACCTTGCCGCGGATGACCTGCAACGCGTCGCCCACGAAGAGAAGCTTGTGGCGTGCCGAATAGAGGCAGATGCTGCCCGGCGTGTGGCCGGGCGTGTGGACCGCCTCCAGCCCGCCGAGCATCGGCAGCAGCTGCCCGTCCTGGATCGGCGTCGCCTCGCCGGGGTGGCGCGTGAAGTACGCGATCAGCTGCCCGCGATTCCGATTCGCGACCGCGTCGCGCAGCCGCACGCTCAACCCCGCCAGGTCGGCCGGGTGCATCAGCACCTCCACCTCGCGGTCGCCGGCCAGCTCGCGCACGGCGCCGATATGGTCGGGGTGCGCGTGAGTGCAGATGATCTGGCCCAGCTCGTCCATCGAACGGCCGATGCGCCCGACGTAGCGCTCGACGCGCCGACCGGAGCCGATGAGGCCCGTGTCGATCAGCGTCATCTGCGGCTCGGAGATCAGGAAGGCGTAGACGCTCAGCAACCGGACGGCGTGGACGCCGGGCGCGATCTCCATGGGCGGCCATCATACGGCCGCGCGGACCTAGTCCTCGTTCAGCAGAAGGCGGCGGAACGAGTCGTAGCGCATCTCGCTCACGCTCCCGGCAGCCACGGCGGCCAGCACCGCGCAACGCGGCTCGGCCAGGTGCCGGCAGTCGTTGAAGCCGCAGCCTCCCAGGTGGGGACGCATCTCGGGGAAGCACCACGCCAGGTCGTCGGGCGGGACGTGCCACAGGCCCAGCTCGCGCAGGCCGGGCGTATCGGCGACGTAGCCGCCGCCGGGAGCCGTCAGCACGTGCAGCTCGGCCGAGGTCGTGGTGTGCCGGCCCTTGTGCAGGGCCTCGCTCACCGAGCCGGTATCGATCCGCAGCCCGGGCTGGATGGCGTTGAGGAGGGTCGACTTCCCAACGCCGGACGGCCCGGTCACCACGCTGACCCGGCCAACCAGCCGGTCTGCCAGCTCCTCGACTCCGATCCCCTCCCGCGCCGAGGGGTAGTGAACGGGATAGCCGATCGCCTCGTAGCCGGCGAAGATCGCGCGAGCCGCCGCCAGCCCCACCAGGTCGACCTTGTTGGCGACGAGCACCGCATCTACCTCGTTGTGCTCGGCCACCACCAGGAATCGATCGACCATGCGCAGGTGCGGCATCGGGTCGGCGCAGGCGAAGACGACGAGGACCTGGTCGAGGTTCGCGACGATCATGTCCTCCTTCCAGACGCCGCGCGGGCCCGGCTGCCGGCGCGAGAAGCGACTGCGCCTCGGCTCGACCGACTCGATCATCCCCTCGCCGTCGCCGAGCGGCGCGACGGCCACCCGGTCGCCGATGACGACCAGGTCGGAATCGCCTCGTTCCTGCTTGACGCGGCCGCGCAGGCGACACTCCAGCTGCGAACCGTCGTCGAGGCGGACGGTGTAGAAGCCGCTCCGGGCGCGCAGCACGATCCCGATGAGCAGGGTTTCGGCCGGCGCGTTCGCGGCGGCAGGGACAACGGTCAGATGCAAGGGTCGATCTCCACTGAGAAGGTTCGAAGGTGGGCGGTGGAGCGCGCCCGACGCTCGATCAGGACCGCGGGGCGATCCCGTGCAGGCGAGGGCGCGCGATGGCGACGGTTGTCATCGGGCTGCTCCTTTCGTCTGCGGTTGCGTGGCGTGTGCTCCGGACGGTAC
>JALYNS010000124.1 GCA_030773035.1 Chloroflexota bacterium | reverse complement strand
GGTGCTCCTCGGCGTGGCGCTCGTCGCGCGTCGGTCGCCCGCCGCGTTGCTGTGGGTCGCCGCACTGCTGACGCTTCTCGGGGCGGTGCTGGTCAGCGGCGCCTACGACGGCCTGCGTGGCCTCGATGGGCTGGGGGTTGCCGCCGGCTTCGGATCGGCCCTCGCCTTCGCCGTCTACCTGCTCAGCGCTGAGGCTGCGGGGCGGCGCGGCGGCCATCCCGCCACCGTGCTGGCCGGCGGGTTCGCGGTGGCCTCCGTGGTGTGGGGGATCCTGCTGCCCTGGTGGGGCTGGCCGATCGATCGGCTGGCCGAGCCAGAGATTGCCCTGCGCGTGCTGGGGGTGGGGCTGATCGGCACGCTCTTCCCCTTCCTGCTGGTCGTGAGCGCGCTTCGCATCCTGTCGGCCGCGGTGGCCGGAATCGCCGCAACCACCGAGCCGGTCTTCGCGGTGGGCCTGGCCTACCTGCTCCTCAACCAGTCACTCGGGCCGCTGCAGCTGATCGGCGGCGGGCTGGTCGTGGGAGGAGTGGTCCTGGCCCAGCTCGCTCGACGCTAGGGGCGACCCGGCGATGCGGTTGTGGCACACCCGCCCACTTCACCAGTTGGAGCTCGTGGCCGGCCAGACGCGGAAGACGAAGTCGATGATGCTTGACGATTCAGAGCCATCCACCACGTTGTAGATGAGCGGCCCGACGCCGCTGGGACCACACGGCTCCCCCGGTCCTTCCGCCCGGTACCAAAGCTGAGTGGCATTCACGAAGACCGGCTGATTGCGACCCCCGCCGCCGATCTTCTCCGGACTCCCGCCCCCAGCCAGATCCACCAGGTAGGCGTCGTGGAAGCCGTCGGGGCGCATCACGACGTAGGCCAGGTAACGACCGTCGGCTGAGATGGTCGGGTAGTACCAGGTCACGCCCGTGAGCCAGCGCTCCGGGGTGGAGCCGCCGGCCCATTTCCAGACATCGGTGCCCTGGCGGTAGTAGAGCGTCTCCGAGGTCGGCGACCAGACGGCCATGGCCGGGTTGGCGCCGAACGGCCAATCTCCCGCGGGCGGGATCACCGAGAAGACCAGCGTCTCGCCTTCGACCACGAGGAGAGCTGCTTCCTGCGGGTATGGCTGGTCGAGGACGAAGAGATGGTTGCCCGATCTCGTGTAGCCAGCAAAACTCGAGTCGTCAGCCGTACCACATCGCCCTTCGTTGTGATTCACCAGGGTCGCAATCACCTTGTCGCCGGCAAGCGTGGTGATGTGGACCACGTCCGTGTCGGTCGTCTCGAGGTCCGAGGTCATCCACGCGATCTGGTCGAGACCCGGCGAAACCGCGAGGAACTGGGTGGTCACCGGCGGCGACGTGGTCGGCAGCTGGAACCAGTGGTACCGCACCTCGGGCAGGTCGACCACGGCGTAGACCGGGGCGAACGAGGAGGCGGCGCCGATGACGACGTGTCGGGCGTCGAGGATCTGGATCGGCCAATACTGGCCGAAGTCACAGACGGTCCGGGGATTGCCCGGGTCCGCGTAATCACGAAGGACAAGCGTGTTGTCTTCCGTGCCATGCAGGTGGACCGCTGCGACCGGATCGGTCGCGCCAATCGGTCCGCTGCAGGAGATCGGAGAGGTGAAATCGGCGGGTTGGGTCGCCGGCATGATCGGGAACGAGTCGCTCAGCGAGGTCTCGGGGGTGGCGCTCGGGCTTGAACTTGGCGGCACCGCGGAGGCGCTTGAGGTGGGAGCGCTCGAGTCGGCAGTCTGCGACGCGCCCACCGAAGGTGACGATGACACGCCTCTGCATCCGCTGACCGCCATCAGCAATGCGGCGACGGCCGTGCCGGCGATCAAGCGCTGTGTCGTCCCCCCGAGTTGGACCACGAGCGCAGCCTACTCCGTGGAACGCGGCGCGACTACTGGACGCGGCCCTGGCATGAATCTGCCGAATTGGAGCCGAACGGCGCTGCCCAGGCGACTCCCTCAGACTGGCAACGCCCTCACCAGCCGCTCGGCCAAATCGATGGAGTAGTTCTGCCCCCGGTCGTGGGGATACACCTGGAACATCGACGCCACCCACAGCCCGGGCAACGACGTCTCGAACGGAGGGATGTGCGATCGGTACTGGACGGTCACGATCGGTTGGGCGAAGGGGGCGGCGAAGGACCAGGCATCGGTCACCCAGTCGGGACTGAATGAAGGGTTGATGCGCGCCAAAGCCGGCGCGAACTCCGCCAACGCCTCCGCGGCCGACATGCGCAGCAGCGGATCATCCATCGGCCGGTAGTTGCCCAGGTAGACCAGGTGCCGCCCCCCGTAATCGGAAGCCGACAGGTAGTTGGTGTGCTCGACCAGCGCCATGAACGGGTATCCGGGGTCGTTGACGTTCATCCAGTACGACCTGGTCAGCGGCCGGTCGAGGGCCAGCACCAGGCAGTGCGCGCCAAAGGCCGTCCCCCACTCGTGCTTGCGCCGATAGACCTCTGACAGCTCCGGCGCCAGCCGGCAGGTGAGCCGCACGGCCAGGGTCGAGACGACACGGTCCACGAAAACCGGCTCGCCATTGGTGACGACCGTCATGCCGCTTCCAGGCCCGGACTTCACCTCGCGCACCTCGGTCCCGAAGCGCAGCTCCCCGCCCTTCTCACGAATCCGCTCCGCCAGTCGGTCGTACAGCCGGTGGAACCCTCCCCGCAGGTAGCCGAGCGACGCGGTCCGGTCGTGGACGCGGGCCCAGAACCAGGGCATCGCGATCTGGTCGGCCAGGTCGCCGAATTTGCCGCGCAGCAGCGGCCCCCACACCACCCGATACGCCGCGCGACCCATCCGCTTCTCGATCCAGGCCGCCGCGGTCTTGCCCTCGAGTCGCTCGGGCGACTTGAGGAAGCGCAGGTAGGCCAGCCAGAAGCCCATGCGCACGCGCGCGCGTATCGGTAAAGGCCGGAACCGCAGCAGCGACCCAGCCGAGTCCAGCTGGTGCACCGCTCCATCCCGCAGGGTCACGGTCAACGGCCGCCGCCAGATCAGCTCCCCCTCCAGCCCCAGCTCGCGAATGAGCCCGATGGCGTGGTGGTCCGAGGCGAACAGGTGGTGGTAGAAGCGATCGAGGTACATCCCCGGCTCGACCTCGAAGCCCGATGCCAATCCCCCCGGCAGCTTCTCCCGCTCGACGACCACGACATCGTCGCCACGCTGGGCCAGCCGCAGGGCGTCCGTCAGCCCCAGGGCGCCGGCCCCCAGCACGGCGGTGCGGGTCACCGCGTCACCCCTCCAGGAAGCCCGTCACGAGGTCGACGAAGGCGTCGGGTGCCTCCATCGGTGGCAGGGGGGCCACCCCGTGCATGACCGCCAGCCGCGCCCCGGCGATCGATGCCGCCACGTGCTCCCCGACCTTCATCATGTCCGGCTGGTCGAGGTCCCCCACCACCACCAGCGTGGGCACCGCGACCTCCGCCAGCCGACCCGACGCCGGCGGCTGAAGCGCCTCGGAGTCCATCGCGCCCTCGACCGCCTGGAGCTGCAGGGCGGGGCGATACATGTCGAATACCGCCTGCCGCAGCTCCGGTGCCGCCTCCCCTCCCCGCAGCGGCCCGTCGACCCAGGTCCGCACGTTCGCCCAGGCCACCTCGTCCAGGTCGCCGCGCTGCCAGGCTGCCTCCTCGGCCTCCCAATCGGCCTTCAGCCCTGATGACCACTCCCAGCCGGCCAGCCCGGAGGCGACCAGCACCAGCCGATCCACCAGCCCGGGCTCGGCAAGCGCAAGGTCGAGCGAGCCGGACCCGCCCCAGGAGACGCCGATGACGTGTGCCGGCGCCGCATCCAGCGACCGGAGCAGATCGGCCAGGTCGGACCAGTTGGTGAACGGCACGAGCGATGCCGGGGTCTCGCCGAAGCCGCGAAGGTCCGGACGGATGACCCGATAGCGGGCGCTCAGCGCCTCCCAGACGGGATCCCACATGTGCCGGTCGACGATCCCGGCGTGCACGAGCAGGAGCGGATGGCCGTCGCCGGCCTGGTCGTAGGCAAGGGTTGGCATGCCGCGCAGGATAGGCCGATACCGACGCGGCGGCATCGCCCCGCCAGCCATCGGTCGTTGTCCACAAGGGTGGTGCCAGGAAGCAACACATACGCCGATGAGCGGTGGTCTGGTGGGGTTGGGTGGTGTGACTTTGGTATGGACCTTCCCGTGTCAGGCCGGTACTATTGGTGGTCCGGAAGCCCGTATTCCGTCTTTTGGGTTTATTCGTTCGACTCACGGGCTCTCCCGGCCGGCTGTTTGCCCCAGTCGGACCGCGCAAAGCCGGCCGTGGCCGGTGAAGCAAGAAAGGTGCCCACCTTGAGCTCGTACCCTCGAAGCCGAGTTCGCTCGGTTCTCCTGGTACTCGGAGTCATCCTCATTCTCGTTGCCTTCCCGCTGATGGCTGCCGCCGGTGGTGCTCCCAATGGTGGCGGTGGCGGTGGCGGTGACGACGATCGCGGTCGTCGTGGGGCAACGGGCAAGACGGGCGCAACGGGCGCAACCGGCCGAACGGGCCGAACTGGCGCAACGGGGGCAACCGGCGCAACGGGGGCAACCGGCGCG
>JALYNS010000123.1 GCA_030773035.1 Chloroflexota bacterium | reverse complement strand
CGGCCGGGTCGGAGGAGTAGCCGTGATCGGCCATGACGAT
The DNA here is from genome assembly GCA_030773035.1 of Chloroflexota bacterium. Taxonomy (GTDB): domain Bacteria; phylum Chloroflexota; class Limnocylindria; order QHBO01; family QHBO01; genus CF-167. The sequence continues at coordinate 3,405 of JALYNS010000123.1, read as the reverse complement.
GATCACCGGATCAGGCCGTGCATTCGACGATTGGAGCTCACGGATCGCCGCCAGCAGCCGCTCGTTCAGGTATGACACCTCGGCGGCGTAGAGGGCGCGGAACTCGGCATCGGTGTAGCCGAAGCCTTCGACAGTGGCGGGGTCAAAACGGCGCGGCTCGAGCGCGATCGGGTCACCGTCCGCACCCAGCACCAGCGGCAGGTGGGGCGCCGGGATGTGGATCCAGGCGAAGATCGGGGCTGAACGCGCCTCCGTCGACAATCGCTCCAGGTCGTCGAATGCGTTCACGATGCGATCTCGCTGGGGGTACGTGTAGATTCCCGGCAGCGCCAGCGCAAGCGGATCGAGGAGCCAGGTACGCTTCAGGACGTCGCGCTCCAGGTCATTCATCTCGCCATGCTCGAGGACCCGATCCGCCACACCACGGAGCGCCACCGCCTCGTAGCCCGGAAGCGATACCACGACCTGGTAGCCCGCCGAGTGAAGGGCAACGAATGCGGGACCCTGGACCATCGCGTCGCGCAGCTCGTTGACATGCCCGCCCGGAATGCCGATGAGCGGCTCCAGCGATGGCACCGCGTCGAGATGTCGCATCTGGAACATCGAGGCCAGCGTCAGCTGGGTCAGCACGTAGTTCGACTGGCTCCGCAGCGCCACGTCGAAGCCCAGGCTCTCCAGCTCCTCCACGAACGGCGCGTTGTCGATCCCGAAGAGGCGTGACAGCACGTCGGCTCGCGGATAGCCATCCACCAGGACGACGTAGATGTCAGGGAGCTCCCCGGTTGGCGCCACGCTGACCGCCTGCGGCGCGCGGAGGGCGTTGGCGATGGTCCGTGGCAGGTCCGGCCCCGCGTAGAAGATGAGGACCACGACCACGAATACTGTTCCGAGCCGGTTCAGCACCGACGTCGCCGGCCTTCGCAGGAGTTGATGGCCACGTCGCACCCGGATGACCTGGACTGCGGGGATCGCCACCAGCGTGGCGAGCAGGAGAGCGAACGCCGCCAGCGTCACGCCGGGCCGAAACGCATCGTGGAGCGCCTCCCAGGCGAAGAAGATGGGAAGCAGGCTGATGCTGGCGGCGATCAGGGTGGTGGCGACCAGTCCGCCCAGCCATCGATCGTGGGTCACCGCCCAGCCGATGAGCGTGAGAGACACGGCAATCAGGACCGCCATGACGAGAGACCGGCCGAAGCCGGCCGGCTCGATCTTGTTGGCCAGCGCCACCTCGAGCACCCAGCCCGCCGCGATCAGCGCCGGGTGCAGGATCCAGCGCGGGCCCGAGAGAGGCGGGTCCTGTCGCGGCGAGTTCATCCGCGCTAGGGTAGACCCCGATGCCCACCGCTACCCGTCTGCCTCGCCTCCTGCTCCTGGTCCCCGTGGCCCTGGGGGTCGCGCTCATGGTGACCGCCAGGGCGGGCGTTGCGCCGTCGCCAACCATGCCGCCTCCGAGCGTCGTTGCGGTCGCCAGCGCCTCGCCGGTCGCCAGCGCCTTGCCGGATGCCAGCGCCAGCCCGGACGCCAGCCCCGTGCCGGTCACCACTGCCGTGCCGGTCGCCACCGCCGTGCCGGTCGCCACCCCCGTGCCGGTCGCCACCCCCGTGCCCGGTGGCACCGTGCTCCTGGCGGTGGGCGATGTCGGCTCATGCGATGGCACGCATGACGAGGCCGTGGCCCTGCTGGCAGCCCAGCTCCCGGGGACCATCGCCCTCCTCGGCGATATCGCCTACGAGAACGGGTCGGCCTCGGATTTCGCGAATTGCTTCGACCCCGCCTGGCGTCCGATGCTCTCGCGGATCCGCCCGGCTCCCGGCAACCACGAGTATCAGACGACGGATGCGTCCGGCTACTTCGCCGAATTCGGTGCCGCGGCAGGCACGCCCGGGGAGGGGTGGTACTCGTACGACCTCGGCGCCTGGCACGTCATCGCCCTCAACTCGAATTGCGGGTCGGTGGGCGGCTGCGACCAGGGCTCACCGCAGCTGGCCTGGCTGGAGGCCGATCTCAAGGCCCACCCCTCGACCTGCACCCTCGCCTACTGGCACCACCCGCGCTACTCGTCCGGCCAGCACGGCGATCACGACATGACCGATCCCCTCTGGCGCGCCCTCGCCCGGGCCGGGGCCGACCTGGTGCTGGCGGGGCACGACCACCTCTACGAGCGGTTCGGACCCATCGACGCGATGCGGTCCTTTGTCGTCGGCACCGGCGGGCGCAGCCTGTACGAGTTTGTCGGTAGGCCCCGCCCCGAGTCCGAGCTGCGCGCCAATGACGACTACGGGTTGCTGAAGCTGACGCTGCGCGGATCGGACTATGACTGGCGCTTCGTGCCCGTCGCTGGAGGCTCCCTCGCCGACGCCGGTACGGCTGCCTGCCACTGACACGCTTTGACGGGCAGAGTGGCCGCACCTAGCATCGGCCCGTGAGATCGTCCGTGCCCATCCCGGCCCCCGACCACGAGGGCGCCATCGCCTCCGCCCCGTACCGGCGCAGCCGACGCATCCATCAGTCTCGAAGCCACCCTCGCCCGCGGGTGCTCCAGCTGGTCGCCACCGGGGGCACCGGCGGGGCGCAGGAAAGCTACTCGGGCCTGCTGCTGCGCCTGGACCGAACCGCCTATGAGGTCCGCGCCCTCTCCCTCTCGCGCGGCTCGGCGGTGCAACGGTTGCGGGGGCTCGGCCTCGAGGTGGAGGTCATCGACGAGCCGGATGACGATGCCGCCGTCCGCGAGTTGGCCGCCTACCTGCGACGACATGAGATCGACCTCCTCCACGCGCACATGTACCGCGCCGAGGTGATCGGCGCGCGTGCTGCCCTGGCCGCCGGCACCCCGGTGGTGATGGCGACGGTCCACTCGTCGCGCGTACGCTCGCCCATCGACATCGCCATGCTCGCGGCGCTCACCCCGGTCATGGACCGGCTGATCGTGCCGTCGGCGTCGATCGCCGCCAAGGCACGCACCGAGGGTCGCGGCGCGGCGCAGTTCACCATCATCCCGAATGGCGTCGACCTGGCACGCTTCGACCTGCCGCTGACCGCGTGTGCGCTGCGCCAGGAATTCGGCATCCCGCACGATGCCCCGCTCCTCGGCGTGGTGGCGCGGCTCGAGGCCGAGAAGGGGCACCGGTACCTGATTGAGGCGATGCCGGCCATCCTGCGCAGCGCCCCCGAGACGTGGCTGGTGATCGTCGGCGAGGGATCCCTTGATCTCGAGCTGCGCGCGCAGGCGGCCGCTTTGCATCCGCCGGCCCGCGATCGGATCATCTTCAGCGGCCGACGCGAGGACGTGGCCGCCATCACCGGGGAGATCGACGTGGCCGTGCTGCCGTCCCTGCGCGAGGCGCAGGGCATCTCGATCCTGGAGGCGATGGCGCGACGGCGCCCCGTGGTCGCCTCCGCGGTCGG
>JALYNS010000122.1 GCA_030773035.1 Chloroflexota bacterium | reverse complement strand
TGCGCACCTCCGCGATGCCCTCGGGCAGCAGGTTGATCTTGGTGCGGATCAGGTCGGGGATGGCGAATGCCTCGTCACGCGGCAGGACCGCGACGCGGATCTCGCGATCGGCAGCGATCTCCACGTTCACGCGCCGCTCGATCTCGGCCACCAGGTCGGCGTGCATCGTCTCGAACTCGAAGTCCATGCGGCCGGCCAGCGGCTCCATGTTCCCTCCCGTGACCGATGCTGACCAGTCGCGCCAGATGACGCCGCACAGCACGTGCAGTGCGGAGTGGGTGCGCATCAGCGCGTGCCGCCGCTCCCAGTCGACCTCGGCGCTGAGCGCGGTGCCCATCGAGGGCGGGTCCGCTCCCTCCTCGAGCAGGTGCCAGATCTCGTCACCGGCCTTGCGCCCACCGGTCACGCGCCACGCGTCCCCGCCATCGGTCCGCAGCCAGCCGCTGTCAGCGGGCTGGCCACCGCCACCCGGATAGAAGACGGTCCGGTCGAGGAGCACCGCCCCGCCATCGGTCCCGAGCACGCGGGCCGGGGTTGAGCGGATGTACGCATCGGCATAGGCCAGGTTGTCGCTCACCGGGGCAGGCTAGCAGGCGCTACCATGCCGGCGCCATGGTGTTCGCCTCCGTCGTCGACGACCTGCTCGCCGACTACTTCCGCCTCGACCCGGCGTCAGCAACGCAGCTCGGGCACCACGCCTACGACCATCACTGGCCGGATCTCTCCGAAGCCGGCCGCGCCGCGTGGTCTGACTGGCTTCGCGAGGAAGAGGCGCGGGTTACGGCCACCAAGGGGAAGCGCCTCAAGCGCGACGACGCCATCGACCGGCGGATCCTGCTCGAGAACCTGGCCGCCATGCGCTTCTTCGCCGACGAGCTGCGCGAGCCCGAATGGAACCCGATGTCGTACGTGTACCTCTTCGGCAGCGCGTTGTTCACGATGCTGGCGCGCGAGTACGCACCGATCGGCGAGCGGCTGGACGCCGTCGCATCGCGCCTGCGCGGGCTGCCGGCGGCGCTCGATGGTGCTCGCCAGGCTCTGAGCGGCAGCGCCGAAGGCACTCGCCGGCCGGTGAGCCGCTTCCACACCGAGAAGGCGGTCGAGCGAATGAGCGGTGTGGCAGACCTGGTCGGGATGGCGGTCCTGGAGGCCGAGGGGGTCGGCGATCTGGCGCTCCTCGAGGAGGTTCGTGGGGCCGCCGAGGTTGCGACCGCCGCGATCACGGCGTACGTCGACTGGCTGCGCGACGAGCTCCTGCCGAGCGCCGAGGGAGACTTCCGGCTCGGGCCCGAGCTGTACGCCGCCAAGGTGCGGCACGCGCTGATGACCGCCGTCACGCCGGCTGAGCTCGAGCAGATGGCGCTGGCCGAATACGAGGCCGTTCGCAGCGAGATGACTCGCCTCGCCCGCGGCATCTGGACCGATTGGATGGGCGACGCACCCCTTCCCGAGAGCGACGACGAGGCGGTGCGAGCCGTGCTCGATGCCATCGCCGTCGACCACCCCCCGGCCGGGGAGCTGCTCGACTTCTGTCGGGCCGAGAACGAGCGGATCGAGGCTTTCGTGGCCGAGCGCGACCTGATCGGCCTGGCCGACGATCCGCTGCAGATCATCTGGACGCCCGGCTTCCTGCGCTCCTCCGGCGGCGCGATGTTGATTGCGCCCGGCCCGCTCGACCGCGGCCTGGCCAGCTACTTCGCCGTCACGCCGGTCAACGAGGACTGGCCGTCGGACCGGCGCGAGTCCTATCTGCGCGAGGAGAACGCTCGCTACCTGCGGCTGCTGACCATCCACGAGGCGGTGCCTGGGCACTACCTCCAGCTGGCCTACTCCAATCGATGTCCATCGCTGGTCCGCGGCATCTTTGGATCAGGCGTCTTCATCGAGGGCTGGGCGGTCTATGTCACCCAGGTGATGATGGACGTCGGCTATGGAGCCGATGACCCGGCCCTGATGCTCATCCACCACAAGTTCTACCTGCGCTCGGTGACCAATGCCCTGATGGACATCCGCATCCAGTCCGGGGACATGGACGAGGTCGCTGCCATGCAGCTGATGGTCGAAGGCGGCTTCCAGGAGGAGGGCGAGGCCACGAACAAGTGGGACCGCGCCCGGCTCTCCTCGACGCAGCTGTGCGAGTACTTCCTCGGATACGTCGAGATGCAGGGGCTGGAGCGCGAGGGACGCCGTCGCGCCGCCGCCGAGGGGCGCGAGTTTGTCTACCGCCCGTTCCTGGAGTCGGTGCTGGCCCACGGATCGCCGTCGATCCCCGTGATCCGCGACCTCCTCTTCGGCGGCTGAGCCGCCGCATCGGTCAGTCCGGCGAGATCGCCTGCGCGAGCGACAGGATCGAAGGCTCCCCAGGCCCGCCATGGGTGAGCAGCGCCGATGGGCTGAAGACGTGGCCCGCCGCAAGCACGACCAGGGTCAGGTGCGCCTCCGGGAGGTGGATCAGCAGCGCGGTGAAGCCACGCAGCAGCCCGGAGTGCCCGTAGCCGGCCAGGCCGGCAAGCGTGTACCGCTCGGCGCCCAGGCCGTAGGCGTCGTCGTTGAAGGTCAGCATCCGTTCCAGGCTTGACGAGCGCAGGATGGCCCCGCTGTACAGCGCGTCGCCCCAGCGCACGAGGTCAGAGGCGTCCGAGTCGAGCGCGGCCGCCGTCCAGAAGGCGCTCGACCACGAGATGCCCAGCAGGTTCTCGCGCGCGATCGCCGGCGGGAAGCCGGTGCCCGCCAGCTCCAGCGGGCCGGTGATGCGCCGCTCCAGCTCGTCCGCCATCGCGTTGCCGGTGACTCGCTCGACGAGAAGCCCGGCGACCAGGTAGTTCGTGTTCGAGTAA
>JALYNS010000121.1 GCA_030773035.1 Chloroflexota bacterium | reverse complement strand
GCCGACCACCGGCCTCGACCCGCGGTCGAAGCTGGACGTGCAGACCTTCATCGAGGAGCTGCGCGACACGCATGACGCCACGATCGTGCTGACCACGCACGACCTGGCGGAGGCGGATCGGCTGTGCGATCGGATCGCGATCATCAACGACGGGCGGATCGTGGTCGAGGACACGCCCGAAGCGCTACGGGCGAAAGTCGCCGAGGAGCACGGCCAGGAGCCGACCATGGAGAGCGTCTTCATGACCTACACCGGCCGCTCCCTGGACGACGACATCGATGACGACGAGAGCAATGACGAGGACTGACCGATGGCATTCATGAACCGAGAGCTGCGGGCGTCGTTCGCGTTCGTCGAGCGCAACTTCAACCTGACCAAGCGCTATTGGGGCTGGGAGGTCGCCTGGCTCATCTACTCGGTGGCAGGCGCCCTTTCGGTGAGCCTCATCGGGCGCAGCCAGGGTGATGACAAGCTGCTCCTGACACTCGTCATCGGCACCATCTTCTGGAGCTACCTGGCGATCGTCTTCGAGTTCATCGCCGAGGCAGTCCAGTGGGAGCGCTGGGAAGGGACGCTGGAGTACACGTTCATGGCGCCCGTGCGTCGCTATGCCCAGCTATTCGGCGCGGCGATCTATGCCGTCGCCTTCGGGCTGGTGCACACGGTCTTCGTGCTGATCGTGCTGGCGCTCTTCTTCGAGCTTGACCTCTCGCGCGCCAACTTCGCGACCGCGGCGGCCTTCACCCTGCTCGGCACCTTCAGCTTCGCCGGGATCGGGATCGCCGCCTCCATCCTGCCGCTCATGTACGTCGAGCGGGGAGCACAGATGGTGTTCGTCATCCAGTCGCTCCTGCTCCTGATCAGCGGCGTCTACTACAGCGTCGACATCCTGCCCGAGTGGATGCAGATCCTCTCGAACTTCAGCCCCGCGACCTACGTGCTCGACGCCACGCGCGCCGGCCTGATCGATGGTGTCGGCGTCGGGGAGCTGCTCGGCGACGTGTGGCCGCTGCTGCTGATGGGCGTGGTCTTCATTCCGCTCGGGTTGTGGGCCTTCGGGCGTGCCGAGCGCTACGCCAAGCGGACCGGCAAGCTGAAGCGGGTAGGCTGAGCCGATGCCTGCCGCATTGACGGGCCTCGTCCTGCGTCCCTACGTCGGCCTCGCGGACGTCATGGAGATGCTTCGTATCTTCACGGCGGCCAACGAGGCCGACCGGATCGACGAGCGCACCTCGGAGGCCAGCCTGGTCAACTGGCTGACGCACCCCTCCAGGGCCTTCAACCCGGCCGACGATCTCGTGCTGGCCGAGGTCGAGGGCGAGGTGGTGGGCTACGGCTGGACCCTCTGGGTCGACACGACCGATGGCGGCCGGGACTACGTCACCCGAGGCCATGTCCATCCTGCCTGGCGCCGCCGCGGGGTGGGAACCGCGATCCTGGAGCGGAACCAGGCTCGGCTGCGCGCGATCGCCGCGGCGCATGACACGGAGCGGCCGAAGCTGATGGCCACCTTCGCCGACGAGCGGCGGCCGGGCGCCGTGGCGCTGGTCACTGTCCACGGCTATCAGCCCGTGCGCTACTTCTTCGAAATGCTGCGGCCGACGCTCGACGAGATCGAGGTGCCGCCGCTGCCCGATGGGCTCGAGCTGCGGCAGGTCCACGACCGTGCCGGCTATCGCGTTCTCTTCGATGCGGATGCCGAGGCGTTCATGGACCACTGGGGCGGCTTCGACGCGTCCGACGAGGCCTTCGAGGAGATGCTCGGCTGGCCCGACTTCGATCCGTCGCTGTTCGTCATCGCCTGGGACGGCGACGAGATCGCCGGCGCGGTGCTCAATTTCATCGACGAGAACGAGAACGAGCTGCTCAATCGCAAGCGCGGGCTGCTTGGCAGCGTCTTCGTCCGCCGGCCGTGGCGCCGCCGCGGGCTGGCCGCCGCCCTCGTGGGCCGCAGCCTGGTCCTCCTCCGGGAAACCGGAATGACCACCGCCTGGCTCGGCGTGGACGCCGACAATCCCACCGGGGCGCTTGGCGTCTACGAGCGAGCCGGCTTCACGGTCCACTCGCGCGGCAGCGCATACCGCAAGCCGATGGAGCCTGTCCGATGATGCGCGCGACCGCCCCCTCCGACCTGATTCGTCCCGCGATCCCCGGCCTCGTCCTGCGACCGTATCGGCACGGTGACGGCGCTCTGCTCGCCGAGCTGAACAACGCTGACAGCGAGGCGGACGGCCTCCCCTGGCGCACGACGGCGGACGAGATGGAGAACTGGTTCGCGCGCGCGACACCCAGCTTCGATGCGACCCGCGACGCCTTCATGCTCGAGCTCGACGGCAGGGTGGTCGGGACCAGCGACCTGGAGTGGGTCGACACGACCGATGGCTTCCGCGAGTTCCGCATCGGCTGCGCGCTCCTGCCGGAGGTCCGACGGCGTGGCATCGGCCGCTGGCTGCTCCGCCTGAACGAGGAGCTGGCCGCGGTCCGGCTTGCGGAGCTGCCGACCGAGCGGCCGGCAATCCTTGGTTCGTGGAGTCCTGACCGCCGCGTCGGCAAGGTCGCCCTGCTCGAGCAGGAAGGCTATCGGCCCGCCCGCTACTTCTTCGACATGCTGCGCCCCACCCTTGATGAGATCGTGGTGCCGCCGATGCCGGATGGGCTCGACCTCCGGCCGGTGGGCGACCAGCAGCTCCGTCAGCTGTGGGATGCGGACGTTGAGGCATTCATCGACCACTGGGGCGGCTTCGACGGCTCGGACGCCCGCTACGAGACATGGCGCAGCGACCCGAAATTCGACCCGAGCCTCTTCATGGTGGCGTGGGACGGTAGTGAGATCGCCGGTGGCGTGGTGAACGAGATCAACGCGGCTGAGAACGCCGCCCTTGGGCGCCTGCAGGGCTGGCTGGCGAGCGTCTTCGTGCGCCGGCAGTGGCGCCGCCGCGGGCTGGCACGCGCCCTCGTCATGCGCTCCCTGGCCATCCTCCGCGAGCGCGGCATGACCTCCGCGGGGCTGGGCGTCGACGCGGACAACGCGAACGAGGCCCTGCGCCTGTACACCGAGTGCGGATTCGAGGTCGACTTTCGCTCGGTCGCCTACCGCAAGCCACTGGTGCCGGA
>JALYNS010000120.1 GCA_030773035.1 Chloroflexota bacterium | reverse complement strand
CCGCGACCCCGCGCGCCGCTCGTCGGGCGGGACGCGGATCTCGCCCAGCTGGAGCTGGTCGCTCGCCGGGCATTCAGCGAGAAGCGCCCCTTCCTGGTGAGCCTCATCGCGCCGGCCGGGACCGGCAAGAGCCGCCTGGTGGAGGAATTCCTGGGCCGTATCGGCGCATTCGCCCCGACCTCCCAGGTCGCGATCGCGCAGTGCCTGCCGTATGGGCAACGGCTGACCTACTGGCCGATGCGCGCGCTCCTGCTCGACCTGCTCGACCTGCCCGAGGACGACGCGACACCAGAGGAGGTCCGTCGCAGGGCGCTTGCGTGGCTGCAGGACGCCGGAGCCGAGTCGCCGGCGGAGATCGCCGATCTGCTGGCCGCCACGATTGGCGCCTCCGACACCGATGTCCTGGATCGCGTCGCACTGTTCGCGGCCTGGCGCACCGCCCTCGAGCTGGCAGCGACCGAGCGGCCGCTGGTGCTCGTGGTCGAGGACCTCCACTGGTCGAGCGACAGCCTGCTCGACCTCGTCGAGTACATCCTCCAGCCCCGCGCGGACGCACCGATGCTGATGGTGGCCTTGACGCGACCCGAGCTGCTCGAGCGGCGTCCGACCTGGGGCGGCGGACGCCGGAACCACATCTCGCTCGCCCTTGAGCCGCTCGATGAGGAATCGGTCGAGCTCCTGGTCCAGAACATCCTCGAGGGGCCAGCGCCGGAGCTGATCCCGATCGTGGTCAGCCGGTCGGAGGGGAATCCCTTCTACGCCGGCGAGATCGTGCGCTCGCTTGTCGAGCGCGGCGTCAACCTGCGCGATGCCCACGCGGTCGCCGCTGCCTCGGCAGGCCTCCCGGACAATGTCCAGGGGACGGTGCTGGCGCGCCTCGACGCTCTCGACCCCGTGTCACGGCGCGTCCTCCAGCTCGGCTCGGTCTTCGGGCGCGCCTTCACCGTGGGCGGCATCGGTGCGCTCGAAGCCAGTCTGCGCGACGAGGCCGAGGGCTCTGTCGTTCGGCTGGTCGAGCGGGAGATGCTCCGCCCGGCCGTACGCGGAGAGCTCACCTTTCGTCACATCCTGATCCGAGAGGTGGCGTACGGCACGCTGCCACGAGGGGAGCGGGCGCTGCACCACGCGGCTGCGGGACGTTGGCTCGAAGGCCGCTCAGCCGGCCGGGAGGATGAGCTCGCCGAGCTCATCGCCTTCCACTACCGTGAGGCCGCGGTCCTCGCGACCGCTGCGGGCAAGCGGAGCCCGGAGGAGGAGATGCGCGCGGTCGGATGGCTCGCGCGTGCCGGCGAAGTCGCGGCCGCGGCCGGCGCGACGTTGGAGTCGACCGCTCACTTCCGGGCGGCAATTGACCTGTCGAACGCGAGTCAGCAGCCGGAGCTGTATCGACGTCTTGCCGAGGTGTTGGGCAACGGCGACGCGTCGGTGCAGGCATCCGCCAACGCATTCCGGATCGGGAAGCAGGAGGGTCGGCCGCCTTCCTTCCTGCTCGCCTGCCTGGCCCAGCGGCTGATGGTGACGTGCCGATGGTTCGGTTCCGTCGCACACCAGCCGTCCGAGGATCAGATGGTCGCGATGATCTCCGAGGGCAGCGCTCTCCTGGGAGAGGTTTCGGAGCCGGCTCCCCGCGCCGAGTTCTTGATCGCCGTCAGCTTCATGCCGTTCTGGGTCCGCAATGCGGGCCTGCGCCTGCCGACGGCGCGCGACCTCGACGAGGCGAAGGCCAACGTGGCTGAAGGGCTCGCGATCGCCGAAGGGCTGGACGACGCAGCGCTGATCAGCGCGGCCCTCGACGCCATGACCGCTCACGAGCAGGCGATGGACCTGAACCGGGCGCGCGAGATCTCCCGGCGTCGTGTGGCGATGGCCCATCGGCTCCCGGTCTCAGAACGCACCGACGCGCTGAACATGGTCGCCTGGACCTCAGCGTTGCTTGGCGACCTGCCGCAGGTTGTCGAATCCTCGGTCGCGGCACTGGCGCTGCTCCAACCTGGCCAGCACCCCGCCTATGGAACGAACAGCGCCTCGTGGCACGCCTATGCCGCGGCCCTCATGGGGCGCTGGGATGACCTGGTTGCGAGTGCCGAGCGGCTTCGGCACTTCTGGATCGAGGCTGACCGGCCGGCGGCCAGCTACGGTCTGCAGGGCCTCCTGAGCGCAAGCGACTGGGCGCGCGGCCGCGGCGAGGACGAGCTCCTGCAGCGCTGGCGGGATGCGGCCGGGGAGATCATCGGCCACTTCGATCCGGGCCATCCGGTGGCGGCACTGTCGGCGGTCGCCGAGGTGCAGCTGGATGGGATGGTTGAGCTCCTCCACCACCCCGAGCGCTACCCCGATCGGCGGCACTACATCGAACATGCCATGGCGGTCTGCGCCGACCACGCGCAGGCGGTGCCGGTCGACGTCCTGGACAACATCATCGCCCAGGCTGAGGTCGACCAGATGCGCCTGGTCGAGGCGCAGGGCCGCCGGCTGCGCGGGATCCTGCGAGGGGACGCCGAGGACCTGGAGCGCAGCCTGGCCGCGTTCGACGAGATGGGCGCCGCGCGGTACGCGGCCCGGCTCCGAACGGAGCTCGGGCAGGCGCGCGGTGACGAGGCGCTCGTTCAGGCGGGAATGCGCGAGCTGGAGGCGATGGGTGAGCTCGAGCAGCTCACCCGGCTTGCGGCGCGCACCAGGGGCTAGACCTCCGAGCCGGTAACGGTAGCCGGCTGGGTCGGCAGGCTGTCGTAGCCCTTCCAGCGGTAGATGAGAGTGGAGGTCGTCCAGCTCACCACGAAGATGGCGATGATCGCGAAGCCGATGAGCCCGAAGTCGAGGTCGGCCACCAGGTCCCAGATGCCGCCCGTCAACGACATGCGGTCGGCGATGATGGAGAGGACCTCCACGCCGCCGATGGCGAAGGCGATCAGCACCGAGACCAGGGTGATGTTCAGGTTGTAGTAGAGCTTGCGGATCGGCTTGATGTAGGCCCAGCCGTAGGCGCCCAGCATCAGGACCCCATCGGTCGCGTCGACCAGCGACATCCCGGCGGCGAAGAGGGCGGGCAGCACCAGGATGTAGATGATCGGCACGTGGTTGGCGCCCGATGCGGCCGCCAGGCCCAGCAGCGCCACCTCCGAGGCTGTGTCGAAGCCAAGGCCGAAGAGCAGCCCCAGCGGGTACATGTGCCAGCTCTTGCGGATGACGCGCAGCATCGGCCGGAAGAGGCGTGCCAGCAGACCACGGCTGTTCAGGAACTCCTCGAGCGTCTCCTCGCTGTAGGCACCGCCGCGCGCGACCCTGCGGAACATGCGGTAGACGTCGATCAGGACGATCAGGTTGATGGTGCCGATCAGCAGCAGGAAGAAGGCGGAGACGCTGGTGCCGATCAACCCGCCGATCTCCTGGAAGGTCGGGATGTCGCTGATGATCCCCGCGGAGATGGCGATCAGCACCGACAGCGCCACCACGATCGTGGAATGCCCCAGCGAGAAGAAGAGCCCCACGCCAACGGGCCGTTGGCCGTCCTGCATCAGCTTGCGAGTGGTGTTGTCGATGGCAGCGATGTGGTCGGCGTCGACCGCGTGCCGCAGGCCGAAGGTATAGGCAAGGAAGGCGGTCGGGAGGAGGATCGGGTAGGAGGCGGACGCCACCAGCGCCAGCCCCCAGGCCACCACGTTGAACGCGATCAGGAACGCGTAGAGGCGGATGATCCGGGTACGGACCGGGCTCGGGGTTCGCAGCAGGCTGAGCGCATTCGCCACCACGGCGGGATCCTCCACCCGGATTCTAGGACCTGCTCGAGCGTTATTGCAAGCACTTGCAGTAGCGACGTTCCTCGATAGTACGGGGGAGGTGCCCGGTCACATCACGACTACTCGACGTGGACGACCATGTTCATGGAGCCGTGGATCAGGCAGGTGATCTGGTAGTCACCTGGCTCGTCGAAGCTGACCGCTGCGGATGCGCCGCCTTCGATCCGCGTGGCGGTGATGCGACCGTTGGCAGCCTCGGCGCCGTTCTCGCCCTCGGCGACGTGGTGGGGCACGCCATCCTCGTTGACGAACGTCACGTCGCCGACAGCGACCGTGATCTCGGCGACACCGAAGGTTCGGCTGCTCATGACCACGGTCTTCCCGTCATCCGGAGCCTGGCTGCCGGGGCCGCTGGAGCTGCTCGTTCCGCAGCCAGCCAGGGCGAGCACCAGGGCGCCGAGCGACATCACGACCATCAGCCGAAGACGTCTGGCCGCAGAGTGGTGTGACATCGGGCCTGCTCCTCTCGCCTGGTTTGCCGTCATGCGACCGATGGTAGCGGCGATGGCGAGGATTTGACGACCCCGTGCGACGGCCGCACACTCAGCCTCCGTCCATTCCGCCCTCGCTTGTCGAGCATGCCGCAGACCACCATCTACGTCGCGCCCCGGCTCGCCGGGACACTTGGCACCATCCCACCGGCGGTCGCCACCGTCGAGCTGGCGCGGCTCTTCGGTCGCAGCGCCGCGCTGGCCGGCGTCTCGCTCACGATCGAGATCGGGCGGACCATCGCCCTGCACGGGCCGAACGGAGCGGGCAAGACGACGCTGCTGCGGCTGTGCGCCACGGCCATCCGCCCGTCGTACGGGTCGCTCGCGATCGACGGGGTCGACGCGCAGGAGCACCCCGAAGTTGTCCGGGGACGGGTCGTCTACCTCTCGCACGCGACGGCCCACTACGACGACCTGACCGCGCTGGAGAACCTTCGTTTCGCTGCCACGATGTTCGGCTGGGGCGCGCAGGAACGTGTCCCTGTCGTCCGGGAGGCACTCGACACCGTCGGGTTGACCGCGGTCGCCGGAGCTCGGGTGCGCACCTTCTCAGCCGGCATGCGCAAGCGCCTGGCGCTGGCCCGGGTCCTCGTGGCGCGGCCGTCGCTTCTCCTCCTCGACGAGCCGCATGCCGCCCTGGACGCCGACGGGATGGCGCTCGTCGACCGGCTCATCGGGCTGTGGCGAGAGGCGGGCGTCACCGTCATCGTCGCCTCGCACCAGGCAGATCGCATCGCCGGCCTCGCGGATGGCACGGTGCGCCTGGAGGGTGGCGTGGTCGCCGAGGTGAGCGGGGTGGGAGTCAGCCCCGGACCCGTCGGGGCGACGGCACGACCGCGGGTGGCGGTGGCCGGTATGGACCGATGACCGAGCTGCGCCGCGGCATTGCGGTCGCGCTGGCGATCGCTCGCAAGGATGCCACCTCCGAGCTGCGTGGCCGCCAGGCGGCCGGCTCCACGCTCTTCTTCGCGGCGATCGTGCTGCTCCTCTTCGGCTTCGCCCTTGGCCCCGACGCGCAGCGCCTCGCCGAAGCAGCCCCAGGGTTGCTGTGGCTGGCGATCGTCTTCGGCGGGCTGCTCACCGTCGCCCGGCTCCACCAGCTGGAGGCGGAGGACGGCGCGCTTGAGCAGCTGGCCCTCTACCCCGTCGACCGCCGCGCGATCTATGCCGGCAAGGCGCTGGCGGGAGCTGCCGCGATGCTGGTGCTGGGGGCGCTGCTCGTCCCGGTGGTGGCGATCCTGTTCGCCATCCCGGTCGGGGCCGCCTGGCTGCCCCTGCTGCTGGCCGTCGTTCTGGGCGCCATCGGCTTCGCCGCGGTGGGGACCGCGTACGCCGGGCTGACGGTGCGCATGCGTGCCCGCGAGGTGATGCTGCCGCTGCTCATGCTGCCGATCGTGGCGCCGCTCCTGCTGGCAGCCGTGAAGGCCACATCGGCCTCGCTCGGCGGCGATCCGCTCGGCGAGCAGTGGGCCTGGCTGCAACTGCTGGCCGGCTTCGACGTCATCATGCTGGTCGTCGGGGCCGGCACCTACGGCTTCCTGCTGGAGGAGTGATGAAGACCCGCATCCTGGGCTTGGCGGCGCTGGGAGCCGTCATCGGGGCGGCCGTCTTTGGGCTCTTCATCGTGCCGCCCGACCTCAACCAGGGCGACGCGCAGCGGATTATGTACGTGCACGTGGCATCGGCCTGGCTTGCGTACGCGTCGTTCGGCGTCACGGCGCTGGCCGGCATCGGCTACCTGTGGCGTCGCGACCTGCGCTTCGATGCGGTGGCGCTCGCCGGGGCCGAGGTGGGCGTGATGTTCACCGCGTTCGCCATCTGGGGCGGGATGATGTGGGGCCGCCCGGTGTGGGGGGTCTACTGGCAGTGGGAGGACCCGCGCCTGACCACGACGGCGCTCCTGCTGGCGCTCTACGTGGGCTATCTCCTCCTCCGACGACTGAGCGATGACCCAGCTCGCCGCGCCGCGCGCGCCGCGGTGGTGGGGCTGATCGCGGCGGTCGACATCCCGATCGTCCACTTCAGCGTGATCTGGTGGCGCGGCCTGCACCAGGGTCCGACCTTCGGCGACCCGAGCAAGGTCCTCAACCCGAGCGCCCCGCTCCAGTTCGTGGCCGCGCTGCTCGCCATGGTGGCGGCCTTCACGCTGGTGTGGGTCTACCTCATGATCCGCCGCTACCAGCTTGCCCGCCTGGAGTGGCAGATCGACGAGGACGTGCGTTTGGGCAGCGTCAGCGCCGCACGACGCCTGGCTGCATCGGTCCCCGGCAGCGCTTCCAAGGAGCCGGCCCGATGACCGACGCGGGCTTCGTGATTGCCGCCTACGGGGTGATCCTGGGCGGGATCGGGCTGTATGCCGCGCTGCTGTTGCGCCGGTTGAGCGCCGCCCGCCAGGCGCTTCGCGGCGAGGCGGACTCCGCGCCCTCCGACGCCCCACGATGACCCTGGCCCGTCCGGTCATGCCGCCCCTGCCGACGCGTGGGCGCCGTTGGGGCGTCCTGCTCGGCGTGGCCGTGGTGGTGGGCGTCATCGGGTATTTCGCCCTCAGCAGCGTCGGCAATGCGCTGGTCTACTACGTCACTCCCACCGAGCTGCTGGCCCGCGGTGATGCCGCCATCGGCGAGACGGTCCGCCTCGGGGGCCTGGTCGAAGTGGGGAGCATCGTCGGCGAGGCGCCAGAGCTGACCTTCATCCTGACCGATGGAACCAGCGAGATCGTCGTCCACAGCGCCACCGCGCCGACGCGCTCGTTCCGCGAAGGGATCGGCGCCGTGGTCGAAGGAGAGCTCGGAGCGGACGGCGTCTTCGAGGCGTCACAGGTGATCGTGAAGCACGACGAGAACTACGTCGCCCCGTCGGAGGGCGGGCTGCCGACCCAGGCCTTCGACCCCGGCACATGATCCCGACCCTCGGCCACCTCGCCGTGCTGATCGGCCTGGCGGCGACCGTCTATGCCGCCGGTGCCTTCATCATCGGGGGGAGGTCCGGCGACCACGCCGTGCTGGCGAGCGCGAGGCGTGCGATGTACGCCGCCTTCGCGCTGGTGGCATTCGCCTGCCTTGCCATGGTCGCCTCGCTGCTGAGCCACGACTTCAGCATCGTGTACGTGGCTCGCAACAACGCGACCACCACGCCGCCCTTCTACTCGGTCATCTCGCTGTGGGCTGCCCTCGAGGGATCGATCCTGTTCTGGACGCTGCTCGCCAGCGGCTGGGCCAGCCTGGTCCTGTATCGGTACCGCAGCCGGATGCCGGCGCTGATGCCCTGGGTGGGCGCCACGCTGGCGCTGGGGACCGCCTTCTTCTTCGCGGTGATGGCCTGGCCGGGCGACCCGTTCGTGCGCGTCACCCCCATCGGCCTCGAGGGAAACGGACCGAACGCGCTCCTCCAGAACCACCCCTTCATGGGGCTCCACCCCCCGCTCCTGTACCTGGGCTACACCGGCATGGCCATCCCCTTCGCCTTCGGCATGGCGGCGCTCATCACGCGGCGGACCGATGAGGAGTGGCTGGCGGTCGTGCGCCGCTGGACGCTGGTGCCATGGATCTTTCTCACGCTGGGGATCGTGGCCGGCGCCTGGTGGAGCTACGCGGTGCTCGGCTGGGGCGGCTACTGGGCCTGGGACCCGGTCGAGAACGCCGCCCTCCTGCCGTGGCTGACGGCGACCGCTTTCATCCACTCGTCCATGGTCGCCGAGCGACGCGGGACGCTGCGGACCTGGACCCATGCCCTCGTCATCGCGACCTTCGTGCTGACCCTGGTCGGCACCTTTCTGACGCGGTCGGGGATCGTCGTCAGCGTGCATGCCTTCACCACCTCGCAGATCGGCGCATGGTTCGCCTCGGCCATCCTGATCGCGCTTGGGGCAGGCCTGGGGCTGCTGATCTGGCGCCTGCCGGAGCTGCGAGATCGCCGCGCGCCTGGCGCGGTGGTCAGCCGCGAGTCGGCGTTCCTCTTCAACAACGTCCTCTTCCTGGGGATCACCTTCGCGATCCTGTTCGGGACCCTCTACCCGGTCATCGTGGAGGTCACCAGCGGTTCGCGAGCCTCCGTGGGAGCGCCCTGGTTCAACCTTGTCAATGCGCCCATCTTCGTGGCGCTCCTCTTCCTGGCCGGCGTCGGGCCGGCGCTTCCCTGGGGCGGCGCCTCGTGGACGACGGTCCGCGAGCGCTTTTCCCTGCCGATCCTCGCCGCGGTCGGGGTGGTGGTGGTCGCCTGGGCGCTCGCCGTTCGCGGGCTCGCACCGCTCGCCATCCTGGGCCTCGCGACGTTCGTGCTGGTGGTGATGGGCGACGAGGTGGTCCGCGGTGCCCGTGCCCGCGCGAGGAGCCGCGACGAGGCTCTGCCGCTGGCGGTGATCAGGCTGGCGACCCGCAATCGGCGCCGATACGGGGGCTACCTCGCGCACGCGGGGATCTGCGTCATGTCGGTCGCGATTGCCGTATCGGCCACGCTGGGGACGGACAAGGTGTCGACGCTGCACGAGGGGGAGAAGCTCAGCCTGGGGGCCTATACCCTCACCTACGACCGGCTCGTCACCGAGCGCCTCGCCTCCGACGCGCGAGTGGTCGAGACGCGCGCCGAGCTGACCCTGGCCGGGCCGCAGTCAGGCCCGCTGGCCACCGCCCTGCGCGACTACCCCAGCTCGGCAACCGCGATCGCCACGCCCGCCGTGCGCTCGGCGCTGGGCGAGGACCTGTACGTGACCCTGCTCTCCTACAACCCGAGCACGAAGACCGTGAGCCTGCACGTCCTCATCAACCCGCTCGTGTCATGGATCTGGGTCGGCGGCGCCATCGTCGCGCTCGGCGCCCTGTTCGCCATCTGGCCCGATCGACGGCGGTTGGCGGTCGAGGCCGCGTTAGCGGGGGGAGCCTGACCGATGGCCTCGCCGCTCTCACGCCGAACGCTCCGCTGGCTGGTCCTGCCGGTCGTGCTCGTCCCCCTCGGCTGGCTGCTCTTCACCGGGCTCGGGCGGGATCCGCGCGAGATCCCCTCGCCGCTGGTCGGGCAGGCGCTGCCCTCCTTCTCAGCAACGACGCTGGAGGGGACGACCTTCTCGTCGGATCAGCTGGCGGGCCGGCCGGCGGTCATCAATGTGTGGGCCAGCTGGTGCGCACCCTGCGTCGACGAGCACCCGATCTTGATGGCGACCGCCGCCGACCATGCGGAGCGGCTAACCATGGTCGGGATCATCTACCAGGACACCCCGGACGGGGCACGCTCCTTCCTGGCCCGATACGGCGACGGCGGCTGGCCGAACCTGCTCGACACCTCCGGCCGGATCGGGATCGACCTGGGCGTCACCGGGCCACCGGAGACCTTCTTCGTCGACGCCGATGGCATCGTGCGCGCCAAGCACATCGGGCCGCTGACGGCAGAGGCGATGGCCGAAGGGCTGGCGTTGCTCGGGGTGTTGCCGTGAGGCGCCTCGCCCTGCCCGTTGCGATGGCCGCGCTGCTGGCGCTCGGGGCGCTGGCCCTGGTCGACGCGCTCGGCCGCTCCCCGGCGCTGAGCGAGGCGGAGCAGGCG
>JALYNS010000119.1 GCA_030773035.1 Chloroflexota bacterium | reverse complement strand
CTCATGACCACCGCCTACATCCTGGCCATGGATACGTTCGGGCCGATCACCGACAACGCCGGTGGAGTGGCCGAGTTCAGCCGCGCGGAGGCCGGTGCACGCGAGATCACCGCCCGCCTCGACGCGGTCGGCAACACCACCAAGGCCCTCACCAAGGGCTATGCCATCGCCAGCGCCAGCCTCGCGGCCTTCCTCCTGTTCAGCGCCTACATCGACAAGGTAAACCTGATCCAGCGCAACCGCGGTGGCGAGCTGCTGACCTCCGTCAACCTGGCGGACGTCAGCGTCTTCGTCGCGGCACTGATCGGCGCCATGCTGGTCTACTTCTTCAGCTCGCTGGCCATCCGGGCGGTCGGGACCACGGCGCAGGCGATCATCGTCGAGGTGCGTCGCCAGTTCCGGGAGATGCCCGGCATCATGGATTACACGCAGCGGCCCGACTACGCGCGCGTCGTCGACATCACCACCCGTGCGGCGTTGCGCCAGATGGTCGCGCCCGGACTGGTGGCCGTCGCCACCCCGATCGCCGTCGGCCTGCTGCTCGGCTACCAGGCGGTGGCCGGGCTGCTGATGGTCGGCACCATCGCCGGGGTCATGCTTGCCACCGTGCTCAACAACGGCGGCGGCGCGTGGGACAACGCCAAGAAGTACATCGAGTCCGGCCAGCTGAAGGACGACGAGGGCAACGTCCTCGGCAAGGGCACGCCGGCGCACGCCGCCGCGGTGGTGGGCGACACGGTGGGCGACCCCTTCAAGGACACGGCGGGACCGTCGCTCCACGTCCTGGTGAAGCTGCTGGCCACCATTACCCTGGTGCTCGCGCCGCTCTTCATCCGCTAGCCACCGCCGATAGCACGGGAGTGCCGTGGACCTCGTCCTGCAGGCCGCGCTGATCGGGCTTCTCCAGGGGCTGACCGAGTTCATCCCGGTCAGCTCCAGCGCCCATCTCGAGCTGGCGCCGTGGATCGCGGGTTGGCAGACCGACGGTCTCGTCGGAAGCCTCTCCTTCGACGTCTTCCTGCACCTGGGCACGCTGCTTGCGTTGCTCGGCTACTTCGCCCGCGACTGGGTGCGCCTGCTGCGGGCTGCGCTGGCCAGCGTCCGCGAGCGCCGCATCGGTGCCGATCCGGACCGGCGACTGGCATGGTTGCTGATCCTGGCGACCATCCCGGCCGCGCTCATCGGCTTCGTCGGCGAGGACCTCATCGACCGCGCTCTGCACGCCGATACGGACGCGGTGCGGCTCGCCATCGCCGGCTTCCTCGTCCTCGGCGCGGTCGCCCTGTGGCTTGCCGATCGGCTCGGCTCGCGCCGCCGCGAGATCGATGGGCTCGACGCCCGGAGCGCGCTGGTGATCGGATTCAGCCAGGCGCTCGCGCTCCTGCCAGGCATCAGCCGATCCGGTGCGACGATCACAGCCGGGCTGGCGCTGGGCATGACCCGCGAGTCAGCCGCCCGCTTCAGCTTCCTGCTGGCGACCCCCATCACGCTGGGCGCCGGCCTCTACGGATCGCGCCACCTCCTCGACGCGAGCCACTCCGGCGTGGAATGGCTGGCGATCGGCGTCGGGTTTGCCGCCGCGACCGTCTCGGGCATGCTGGCGATTGGCTTCCTGCTCTCCTGGCTGCGCCGTCGGTCCGTGACCGTCTTCAGCGTCTATCGGGTGGCCTTCGCGATCCTGATCGTGGCGCTGGTGGCGGCCGGTCGCTGAGCGTCGCCTCCAGGGCGCTTGAGGCTTTGACACCGCCCCTCCCCGGGCCTAGAATCCCCCAACGCTGGCCGCTTCGGGCGGCCCGACCGCACCACATCTGGCCACGGCCAGCTTCAGGAGCGCCAACGCGGAAGCCGATGGCGGGGCCTGGAGCGTTTTTTTAGTGGATGACCATGAACAACAAGCCTGTCTACCTGACCGTCGAGGGGCTCGCCAAGCTCCGAGCGGACCTGCTCCACCTCGTCACCGTCGAGCGGCCGCGCGTTGCCTCGCGCATCCATGACGCCAAGCTCGACGGCGACATCACCGAGAACGCCGAGTACGAGGACGCCAAGCAGGAGCAGTCCTTCCTGGAGGGCCGGATCGGGACGCTCGAGGCGCAGCTCAAGAACGCCGAAGTGATCGAGAAGACCAACGGCGACAAGGTCGGGATCGGGTCGAAGGTGGTCATCCTGGGCGAGGATGGGAAGGAGACGTTCACCATCGTCGGGTCGGCCGAGGCCGCTCCTCGCGAGGGACGGATCAGCAACGAGTCGCCCGTGGGAGCCGCGCTGATGGGCCACAAGAAGGGCGACAAGGTCATCGTTCATGCGCCCGCCGGGGCCGTCACCTTCACGGTCGTCAGCATCCACTAGCCGATCGCCGTGTTCTGGGCCGACGAGCTGGCGGCGCGCCTCGAGGGCCCGCAGGTCGTCAACGACTCCAAGACACCCTCCGGTACCGTGCACGTCGGCAGCCTGCGCGGGCCGGTGATCCTCGACGTCATCGTTCGCGCCCTGCGCGCGCGCGGCCTCCCCACCACGCTCCTGTACGGGATCGACGACCTCGACCCGATGGACGCCCAGGCGATGCTGACCCCCGACTCCACCGAGCGCTGGATGGGCGTGCCGCTGACCAACGTGCCGGACCCGGCGGGCGACTGTCATCCCTCGTACGCTCGTCACTTCGCGGCGCTCTTCATCGACACCTTCGCCGGGCTCGGCATTCGACCCGACCGCTATTACTGGATGAGCGAGATCTACCCGACCGGGCAGGTGGATCCGTTCATCCGCACCGCCCTCGATCGCGCGGAGCTCGTTCGCGAGATCTACCGCCGCGTGAGCCGCGTCGAGCGGCCGCCCGGCTGGCTGCCGGTGCACGTCATCTGCCCCACATGCGGCAAGGTCGGCACCACCCTGGCGCGCGACTGGGACGGCGAGACGGTCGCCTACGAGTGCATGCCCGACCTCGTGACCTGGGCCTCCGGCTGCTCGAGCAGCGGCCGGATCTCGCCCTTTGGCGGGGCCGCGAAGCTGCCCTGGAACCTGGAGTGGGCGGCACAATGGAGCCTCTTCGAGGTGACGATCGAGCCGTGTGGCAAGGACCTGGCCACCGCCGGCGGTTCGCGCGATCGCTCGGACGCGATCGCCCGCGAGGTCTTCGAGCGCGAGCCGCCGCTCAACTTCCCATACGAATTCCTGAACATCGGCGGGCGCAAGATGAGCAGCAGCAAGGGCCGCGGGGCGTCGGCGCACGAGATCGCAGAGGTGGTGCCGCCTGAGCAGCTGCGCCTCCTCTTCGTCCGGCCGCGTCCCAATCACGCGCTGGAGTTCGACCCGGACGGGACCGATGCCATCCCACGCCTCTTCGACGAGTCGGACCGGATCGCCGCCGCCACGGCCGGGCGCGAGGTGAAGGGCGAGCTGCCACCCGATCACGATCGTATCTTCGCCGCCTCGCTGGTCGACCCCCAGGCTGATCCGATCGCGGCCGGCGCCGCGTATCGGCCTCCCTTCGCGCACCTGGCGCTGCTGCTGCAGATTCCCGGAGTCGACCTGCGCCCTCGATTCGAGGCCGAGAAGGGGGCCTCGCTGACAGAGGA
>JALYNS010000118.1 GCA_030773035.1 Chloroflexota bacterium | reverse complement strand
GGTCTTCGCCGAGGGGCAGCTGCGCGCGCGCGAGAGGGAGGGCAAGGACGGCCAGAAGCGCACCTCGCTGGAGATCCGCTTCGCCCGCGTCCAGTCTCTCGAGCGCCGCGACCCGGGGGAGGGCGGTGGCAGCTTCGGCGACGCGGCGATGGATGCCCCGCCGGCGGCGCGACCCCGCGCCGCGGCGCGCCCCGCCGCATCCGAGGTCGAGGCGATCGACGTCGATGACATCCCGTTCTGAGCACTAGGACCCGAGAGGAAGCAAGCACCCATGGCCAGCCCACGCTCCCGCCGTGAGACGGCGGACTACTATCGCGATCGGCGCCGACGCAAGGTCTGCAACTTCTGCGTCGACAAGGCCGAGGCGATCGACTACAAGGAGGTCAACCGCCTGCGCCGATACCTGTCGGAGCGGGCCAAGATCGAGCCGCGCCGCAAGACCGGGACATGCGCCCGTCACCAGCGGATGCTGACCGTGGCGCTCAAGCGCGCGCGTCACGTCGCACTGCTGCCCGTGGCGCCCCAGCACCTGCGTCCCTGACGATCACACTGCTCCTGCTCGCCGGGGGCGCGGCGGCAGGCCTCTTCGGCGCGATCCTTGGAATCGGCGGCGGGCTGCTCATCGTGCCCCTGCTGGTGATCGGCTTCGACCTGCCGCTGACCGCGGCCATCGGCACCAGCCTGGTCTGCGTGGTGGCCACCTCGCTCACGGCCGCCGCGGTCAATGTGCGCACCGGTCGTGCGGACGTCCGGCTGGGGACCGTGCTTGAGCTGACGGCGGTGGCCGGCGCGATGCTTGGCGCCCTGAGCGCACAGCTCATCCCGGAGCGCATGCTGGCCGCCGCCTTCGCGGCCCTGATGGCCTACACGGCGGTGACCATGGTCGCCGGATCCCAGGCCGAGGAGTCGATGGAGGTCGGGCAGCCGCCGGTGGATCCGACCATGCCGGACGGCCCGATGGCGCCTGCCTACCGCTCGCACCGCCTGCCGGCGGCGCTCGCCGGGTCCGTCGGGGCGGGCATCTCCTCCTCCCTGCTCGGGATCGGCGGCGGCGTGGTCCAGGTACCGCTCCTGCGACTCGTGATGGGCGCGCCCATGCACGTCGCCGTCGCGACCAGCAACTACGTGATCGGCGTCACCGCGGCGGCAGGGTCGTACGCCTACCTGCTGCGGGGCGACGTGGACGCCGCCGTGGCCGGGCCGTTGATGCTCGGCGTGGCGGCGGGGGCGGTCGTTGGAGCGCGCGTCGGGCCTGCGCTGCGCGCTCGATGGCTCGCGCTCCTCTTCGCCGTCGTCGCCTTCTACGTGGCCGTCGAGATGGGCCTGCGGGCGACGGGGATCCAACCGTGATGGGCTCGCGCATGCCGCGGACAAGCGCCGCAGCTGGCGACGAGCTGTCGCGTTGGGTCGGAGGCGCGCTGCTGGCCGGAGCGGCCATCTCGATCGCCGTGATCGCGGCCGGCGTCCTGCTCGGGATTGGTAGCATCACCCGCGCCGGCGTTCTCCTCGTGGTCCTGACCCCGATGGGGCACCTGGCCGCCGCGGCCGTCGCCTTCGTGCGTCGCCGCGAGCGTCGATATGCCATCGCGGCGCTCGTCGTCCTCCTGCTGATGGTGGGAGGGCTTGCGGTCGCCGTGCTCGCCTCGCAGCTCGGAGGCTAGCGGTCGTATGGACCTCGTGGATCTCATCCTGCTCGCCGTTGCGCTGGCGGTCATCCTCCTCGGTGCCGAGCTCTTCACGAACGGGATCGAATGGTTCGGGCATCGGTTGAACCTGGCCGAGGGAGCGGTCGGCAGCGTGCTCGCCGCGGTTGCCACGGCCATGCCCGAGACCCTGATCCCGGTGATCGCCATCGTTGGGCCCGCGATCTTCGGCGGCGGGTCGCCGAACTCCGCCGAGATCGGGGTGGGCGCCATCCTCGGTGCCCCGTTCATGCTCGCCACGCTGGCCATGTTCGTCACCGGCGTGGCGGTCATCATCGTCTCGCGGCGTGGCACGCGCGGAACGCAGATGGCGGTCAACGTCCGGATCCTGGGCCGCGACGTGATCTTCTTCATGGTGGCCTATGCGATCGCCATCGCCACCACCTTCCTGCCAGCGGACCTCCACCCCGTGCGCTGGGCCGTCGCGGCGGTCCTCGTTGCGATCTACGCCTTCTACGTCCGTGCGCACTTCAGCGATCCCGCCGAAGAGGGCGACGCAAGCGAGCTCAATCGCCTGCACCTGACCCGCCTCACCGGGCGGGGCCGCGATGCGACCGTGGACCTCGATCTCCTGCCGGGCGAGGACGAGGAGAACGGCGCAGCCGAGTCCCCGCCGCTGCGCATCATCGTCACCCAGGTTGTCGGCGCACTGGCGCTCATCATCATCGGCGCCCAGGTTTTCGTCGGCGCCGTCGAGCACCTGTCGACCGCGATCGGGCTCGACCCGCGCATCCTGGCGCTGATCATCGCCCCGATCGCCACCGAGCTGCCGGAGAAGTTCAACAGCGTGATCTGGGTGCGCAGCGGCAAGGACACCCTGGCGATGGGCAATATCACCGGCGCCATGGTCTTCCAGAGCTGCCTGCCGA
>JALYNS010000117.1 GCA_030773035.1 Chloroflexota bacterium | reverse complement strand
GCGCTCGCCACCGTCCGTATCGACGAGTCGGGTATCGACTGCTGCGGCCAGGTCGAACTCGTGCCGGTCGACATCGACGGGCAGCGGGTCGAATCGGTCGATCTGAACCCGTCGACGGTGCGGGTGGAGATCGACGTCAACACGGTCGAGACCAGCCGAACCGTGCCGATCCGGCCGCTGCTGACGGGCGCTCCGGCCGCCGGGTTCGAGGTCGGCACGGTCAGCGCCGAGCCCTCGGTGGTGACGTTGCGCGGCGCGCCGGAGGTGCTGGCGGCGATCGCCGAGGTGCTGACCGAGCCGATCAGCCTGTCGGGGAGCAACACCACCCTGCACGCGACGGGCTCCCTGGTCGTGCCGGATGGCGCGCGCCTGGCCGATCCAGCCGACGCCGAGCCCAGCATCGTGGTCGAGATCCGCGAGACGATCGCCACCCGCACCCTCGTGGTCGGGCTGGTCTGCTTCGGCGAGCCACCGGGGAGCGCCTGCCTGCCCCAGATCGGGCAGGTCGCGGTCACCGTCCGCGGCACGGTCACCGCGCTCGACGCGCTTGATCCGGCCGAACTGACCGCGATCCTCGACGTGACCGGGCTTGGGCCGGGCGATCACCTGCTGCAGCCGATCGTCACGCTTCCGGTGGGCGTCACCCAGGTCACCATCTCACCCATCTCCGTCACCGCGACCATCGTCCCGCCGGCGACGCCCGCGCCCTGATGGGTCGCCTCTTCGGGACGGACGGAATCCGGGGCGTTGCCAATGTCGATCTGACGCCGATCCTCGCCTACGACCTCGGGCGAGCGGTTGGCCACCTGCTCGAGGCGTCGGGCCGCGGGGTGGTGATCGGGCAGGACCCGCGACGTTCGGGGGAGATGCTGGTGGCCGCGGTCTCCGCCGGCCTCGCATCGGTCGGCGCCGATGCGATCCAGCTGGGGGTGGTCACCACACCCTGCCTGGCCCATGCCGCGGCGAGCGGTGACTACGCGGCTGGGATCATGGTCTCCGCCTCCCACAACCCCGCCGACGACAACGGGCTGAAGGTGCTCTCCGGCGGGCGGAAGATCGACGACGAGGTCGAGGAAGAGCTGGAGCGCCTCATCTTCCAGGCAGAATCCCTCCCCGGCCGCACCAACGCAGAGATCGGGCGCATCACGCGTGAGAGCGAACCGGTGGCCAGGTACCGCGCCGCCCTGATCGCCGAGGCGGGGGATGCGCTGCGCGGCATGCGGATCGGAGTCGACTGCGCCAACGGCTCAGCCTCGGTGATGGTCCCGGGTCTGCTGCGGGAGCTGGGGGCGTCGGTGACCGTCCTCTCCGCGGCGCCGGACGGGGTGAACATCAACCTGGACTGCGGATCGACCCACCCCGAGGCGCTTGCCGCGGCCGTGGTGGCCGGGAACCTCGAGATGGGGATGGCCTTTGACGGCGACGCCGACCGATTGATCGCCGTCGATGAGCACGGGACGATCGTGGACGGGGACGGCGTGATGGGAATCTGCGCGCTTGCACAGCTGGCGTCGGGAACGCTGCGCAACCGGATCCTGGTCACCACCGTCATGAGCAACGGCGGGCTGGAGCGCGCCATCACCGCCGCCGGCGGTCGGATGCTGCGCACGCCGGTCGGCGATCGTCACGTGTTCGAGGCGATGGAACGCGCCGATGCGTCGCTCGGGGGTGAGCAGTCCGGCCACATCATCTTCCGCGACATCGCCGCCGCCGGCGACGGGATGCTGACCGGAATCCAGCTTGCGCGGACCCTGCGCGCCGCCGGCGCGACGCTCGGCCAGCTGGCCGAGCAGATTCCGAGGCTGCCGCAGGTGGTGATAAACTCAACCGTCCGCCACCGGGACCAGTGGGAAGTCGATCCGGAGTTCGCTGCCGCGGTGACGGAGGCCGACCTCCGTCTGGGCGCGCGCGGACGGATCCTGGTGCGGCCCTCCGGGACAGAGCCGAAGATCCGGATCATGGTCGAGGGCGAGGACGCTGACGAGATCAACCAGATTGCACGCGAGCTGTCCGAGCTCGCCCATGCCCGACTGAACTAGGAGCTGCCAGACCTTCATGTGCGGCATCGTCGGGTACGTGGGTCCGCGTGATGCGGCCCCCATCCTGCTGGAGGGACTGCGCCGGCTGGAGTACCGCGGCTATGACTCGGCCGGCCTGGCGGTGCTCACTGAAGCCGGCGAGGTCTTCATCGAGAAGAAGGCCGGCAAGCTCGCGAACCTGACGGAGCACCTCAACGGAGGCGCTCCGGCCGGCCATCCGGGGATCGCGCACACTCGCTGGGCGACGCACGGACGCCCCAATGACGCCAATGCGCACCCCCACCGCGATTGCACCGGCCGCCTGGCGCTGATCCACAACGGCATCATCGAGAACTACGGCGAGATCAAGCAGCGGCTGCTCGCCGGCGGGCATCAATTCACCTCGGAGACCGATACCGAGGTTCTCGCCCACCTGATCGAGGAACGCTACAGCGGCGACCTGGTGGCCGCCGTGCGCGAGGCGCTCAACGAGGTGCGGGGTGCGTACGCCATCGGGGTCATGCACCTCGACCATCCGGATCGGATCGTCGGAGCGCGCATGAACGTGCCGCTCATCGTCGGGCTCGGCAACGGCGAGGCGTTCCTGGCCAGCGACGTGCCGGCCATCCTGGAGCACACCAAGAACGTGGTGATCCTGCAGGAAGGCGACATTGCCGATATCACGGCGGATGGGGTGACCATCATCGGCATGGACGGGGTGGGCGTAGAACGCCAGGTGACCCGCATCCGGTGGAGCATCGAGGCGGCGGAGAAGGGCGGCTTCCCCCACTTCACCCTCAAGGAGATCTACGAGCAGCCACACGCCATCCAGGAGGCGCTGCGCGGCCGCGTCGACGAGGCAGGCAACGTCAGCCTGCCCCAGCTGGACGCGATCGAGGAGAAGCTGCGTGCGGTGGAACGCGTCTACGTGGTGGGATGCGGCACGGCGCGCTACGCCGGCGAGGTCGGGGCGCACCTGATCCAGAGCTGGGCCGGGCTGCCGGCGGTCGGACAGATCGGCTCGGAGATGCGCTATTCGCCACCACCGATCGACGCACAGACGCTGGTCATCAGCGTCAGCCAGTCCGGCGAGACGGCCGACACCCTCGCGCCGCAGAAGCTGGCGGCCGAGAAGGGCGCGGTGATCGTGGTGGTGACCAACGTGGTCGGCAGCGCTCTCACCCGCGAGGCCGATGCGGTCTGCTACCTGCAGGCCGGGCCGGAGGTGGCCGTTGCCTCGACCAAGGCCTTCGTGACCCAGGTGGTCGTGCTGCAGATGATCGCGCTCCATCTCGCCCGGTTGCGCGGCACCCTCAGCGATCGCCGCCGCAGGTCGTTCGGCCTCGCCCTGCGCGATCTGCCGGGCCAGGCGGCGGAGGTGCTCAAGCTCGCCCCGCAGGTCAAGAAGCTCGCCAGGCGCTGGGCTGAGGTCCGCGATGTCATGTTCGTCGGCCGCGCCCTCGGCTTTCCGGTCGCCATGGAGGGGGCCCTCAAGCTCAAGGAGCTCTCGTACGTGCACGCCGAGGGCTACGCCGCCGGCGAGCTGAAGCACGGCCCCATCGCCCTGCTCGACCCGCACACCCCGCTGGTGGCGATCGCGACTCGTGGCGCCACCTACGACAAGGTGGTCAGCAACGTGGCCGAGGTGCACGCCCGCGAGGCACCGGTGGTCGCCGTCGCGACGATCGGGGACGAGATGATCGATCGCTATGCGCAGGATGTCCTGTATGTCCCCGAGACGCCCGAGGAGATGGCGCCGGTGATCGCGATCATCCCGCTCCAGCTGCTCGCCTACGAGGTGGCTGTGGCGCGCGGCACGGACGTCGACCAGCCCCGCAACCTGGCGAAGTCGGTCACCGTCGAATAGCCGCCGCCCCGCTGCCATGACCCGTCACGAGATCGGCGTCGACCTGGTCGATATCGACCGCATCGTCAAGACCCTCAGTCGCTTCCCCGATCGATTCCGGCAGCGCGTGCTCACCGACAGCGAGGCACGCTACTGTGGCACCCGCACCGAGCGAATTGCCGGGCGCTGGGCGGCCAAGGAGGCGATCAGCAAGGTGCTCGGCCTCGGCGTGCGCGGGGTCGGCTGGCGCGAGATCGAGATCCTCCCCAACTGGGCGGGGGCCCCGCAGGTTCGTCTCCATGGGCGTGCCGCTGCCCGGGCCCTCGCGCTGGGGCTCGAGGAGGTCACGGTCAGCATCTCGCACGAGCGCCACATGGCGGTGGCCGTGGCGACCGCCCACCAAGCCGCTGCGGACGGCTAGGGCGATGGCCACCGCCGGCCTGACCCAGGGCTGGGTCGCCAAGAGGCTGCCACCGCGCCCGGTGCGAGCCCACAAGGGCAGCTTCGGCCGGCTCCTGATCGTGGCGGGATCGCTGGAGTATGCCGGTGCGGCGCTCCTCACCGGGCTGGGCGCGATCCGGGTCGGGGTCGGGGTGGCGTGCCTCGCCGCACCCGAGACGGTCGGCCTCCGGCTGCTGGGCGTGGTCCCCGAGCTGACGTCCATGCTTCTCGTCGAGGAGGCGCCGGGCCTCACCGCGCCCGGCGGCTGGCGCCGGCTCGCGACCGAGGCGCCCGCGTATGAGGCGCTCGTCATCGGGCCGGGGCTCGGCCGTCAGCCGGCCACCCTGCGCCGGGCGCGCAACTTCATCGGAGAGCTCCGTCAACCCACCGTGGTCGACGCCGACGCGCTCGTGGCACTGGCTGATGTGCAGCGCTGGTGGCAGCCGATCAAGGCGCCCCTGGTGCTCACCCCGCATCCCGGCGAGTTCGCGCGGCTGATCCGCATGCCGGAGGGTGACAAGCTCTCCGATGACGACGCGCAGCGCTCCGAGGCGGCGCAGGCGGCAGCGGCGCGCTGGGGCCAGGTCGTGGTCCTCAAGGGGGCGCACACCGTCATCGCCTCCCCCGACGGCGACCTGCTCCGATCGGACATCGCGACCCCAGCGCTCGCCACGGCGGGGAGCGGCGACGTGCTCTCTGGTGTCATCGGCGCCTTCCTGGCGGCCGGGATGTCGCCGTTCGATGCCGCGGGCTGCGGCGTGGCGGTGCACGGCGCGGCAGGCCTCCTGGCGGAGGATCGCATCGGTCGCGCCGGGGTCATCGCACGCGACATCGCCAGCCTGCTGCCCAACGCGATCGAGCAGCTCCGCGGCGGCCGTCGCGCGTGACGCAGCCGGGAGGCCGCAGTCCGCATCGGGCCTGGCTCGAGATCGACCATTCGGCTCTGGTCAGCAACCTGGGCGTGCTGAGGCGCCTGGCGGGAGAGCGCAGCGTCATCGCCGTGGTCAAGGCGAACGCCTACGGTCACGGGGCGATCGAGGTCTCCCGCACCCTGCTGCGTCACGGGGTTGAGCGGCTGGCAGTCGCCACCCTCGACGAGGGGCTCGCCCTGCGGGCGGCGGGCATCGAGTCGCCGATCCTCATCCTCTGGGCGCTCGGCACCCCGGAGGCGGTCCCTGCCCTGGCCGCCGGCCTCGAACCGGTCGTCTATGACGCGGCCGGCATCGCGCTGCTGGAGCGGGCGGCGGCCGATGTCGGACGACGGGTATCGGTCCAGCTCAAGATCGACTCCGGCCTCGGTCGACAGGGGAGCGAGCCGGCCGTCGCCGTCGAGCTTGCGCTGCGCATCGCCGGGAGCCGGCACCTGGAGCTGGGGGGCACCTTCAGCCACCTGGCCGTGCCCGGCGAAGACGAGGCTTACACCGATGTCCAGCTGCTGCGACTCGCCCAGGCCCTCGACGCCATGCGCTCCGCAGGGGTGGACCCCGGCCTGGTGCACGTTGCGGCCACCGGCGGCCTGCTGGCGGGTGCCGCCAGCTTCGGCGAAGCCATTCGTCCCGGGCTGGCGTTGTACGGGCTTGTCCCGGGCTGGGCCGCCGACCGCGACCACGGCCTGCGCCCGATCCTGTCGCTGAAGGCGCTCCCCGTGCGCATCTTCGACCTCGCCGCGGGGGAGGCGCTCGGGTATGGCCTGCGCTACCGGGCCGAGCACGCGACGCGGATCGCCACGCTGGGGATCGGCTATGGCGACGGGTGGCCACGAGCACACGCCAACAACGGCTGGGTCCTGGTGCGAGGGGTCCGTCGTCCGATCGTGGGTGCGGTGAGCATGGATGGCATCACCGTCGATCTGGGCGACCTGGTTGATGTAACCTACGCCGACGAGTTCGTCCTGATCGGCGAGCAGGCGGGCTCGCGCATTTCGGCCGATGAGGTCGCGGCAGAGCGCCGCACCATCAACTACGAAGTCACGACCGCCCTCCGCGGCCGGCTTCCTCGACTCCACCTCGGAACCTGATGCCTGTCCCGATCGAGATCGATGTCTGGCAGGGGGAGAT
>JALYNS010000116.1 GCA_030773035.1 Chloroflexota bacterium | reverse complement strand
GATCTGCTCGAGTGCGGCGGGGTCGCGGGCGGCGAGCAGCTCCTCCTCCATGGCGTCGAAGCGCTGCTGGCGATCGATGGCCGCGAGCGCTTCGGGGAGTCCCAGCGGCTCGTCGCCGCTGAACGGGTAGGGCTCGCCGAAGGGCTGATCGGGACGCAGCGCCTGCAGCGTTCCCGCCAGGCGCGCCATGTCCCATCGCAGCCGGTCGTCGCGCAGCAGCTCATCCATCATCTGCTGCAGTTCGGCCCGCATCTCGGGGCTGGCCGAGGCCATCAGCGAGGCCATCTGCGAGGCCTGGCGGTGCAGCTGGTCGATCAGCTGTTCGACGTTCTCGATCCCCGGCGGGAAGTGGTGGCCGTGGCGCGCCATGAATCCGGCGAAGTCGGAACGGGTATCGGCTCCTGAAGCATGCTTCTCGAGCAGCCGATTGAGGTCGCGCACCATGGCGCGCACCCCGTCGAGGTCCTCCGGCGAGATGCCGGCAACCCCCTCCTTGAGCCCCTGGAAGTAGGTCTGCAGGAGCTGCTGGCGCAGCTCATCGGTGAGGGCGTTGAAGGAGTCGCGCGCGTCGGCGTCCATGAACTCGTAGTCCCGCAGCCCGGCCAGGCGGGCCGCCAGGTCGGGTGGCAGCATGTCAAGCCGATCGCGGCGCTGCTGCGCCGTGCGGAGCAGGATCCGCTCTCCCATCCGAGCCTGGTCCTGGGCCGGCCCCGGCGGGGCGTCGAGGACGCGCTGCTCCGCCTCGTGGAGCCGGCGCCCGATCCCGGTGCGCTCCTGGTCCACGATGGCGTCCAACCGCGCGGCCACCGAGTCGAGCATGCCGTCGAGGTGGGCGCGCTCCAGCTCCTCTGCCCGGCGGGCCCTCAGCTGCTCGACGATCCGCCGCAATCCCGGCACGTCGCCCCCGCGCGTCCCGCGCATCCCGCGCTGCATGAGGCGCTGGAGGGCGCGGCGGATATCGCCCTCGGCCAGGATGTCGTCGGCCAGGGCGTCCAGCACGTCATCGGCGTCGAAGGGCGGCAGGCTCTGGCTGCCGTCCCAGCGCGCGTAGCGGTAGAGGCTCACCGCCACAGCGTCGCACGACTGGTGTCGTGTCGTCCAGACACCGCCAACTTTCGGCGTGGTCCAGGCATCTCCCAAGTGTCAACAACCATTCGGGAGACTCCTCATGTTCAGGCGCACCTGCGTGACGATCCTGTCCCTCATGCTGGCCGCATGCGCTCCAACGGTGTCGAGCCCGATGCCTTCGCCCGAGGACTCAACGCACGGCGACGTCCTCACGTACCGGGGCGATGCCGGTCGTTCAGGACGCATGGCGGGCCCCGGACCCGTCGGTACGCCTCAGGTCGCGTGGCAGCTCGACACGGGCGGTCCGATCGAGACCTCGCCGCTCATGCATGACGGCACCGTCTACCTCGCTTCGGGCGACGGCGTCGTTCGCGCGATCGGCCTGCGTGATGGCAAAGTCCGCTGGGAACAGCCCACATGGCACGAGCTCTCGGCCAACCCCCTGATCGTCGAGGATCGACTTGTCGTTGCGGACCTGGAGGGGACAGTCCGCGCTCTGTCGTTGGCCAATGGCGCGATCAAGTGGACGGCCCGCACCGATGGAGCGATCACCGGCTCGGGCGTCTACGCCGGCGGGCACCTGGTGTTTGCGACAGAAACCGGAACCATCCATGCACTGGACCCTGCCACTGGCGGCACGTCCTGGACTCACGACGCTGGTGGGGGCGTCACGCGGTCGCTCGCGGCCGCGAACGGCACGCTCTATGTCGGCGTTACGGGTGGAACCCTTCTCGCGCTCGATGTCCGAGATGGCCGCGAGCGATGGCGTGCAGGCCTCGCCGACTCCGGTGAGATCAGCACCCCCACTGTCGCCGATGGCATAGCGGTCGCCGCCAGCGGCCTCGGGGCGGAGGAGCCCTCCGCGCGGGCCATCGTCGCGCTGGATGCGTTGACCGGAGAAGAGGTCTGGCGTTATGCCAGCCCGTACTTCGATCAGCTCTACACACCCGCTGTGGTGGACGGCACGGCGTACGTGGTCGGACACGATGATCGGATCGTCGCCCTCGACGCGGCGACGGGTGCGCAGCGCTGGGCCATCGACGTGGGCGCAGAAGTCCACGCGCTTCCCGCGGTCGTCGACGGCGTCATCTATACGGCGACCGTCGCGGGAAAGGCGATAGCGATCTCTACCGCCGATGGGGCGGTCCTGTGGCGCGTCGAGATCCAGGGCGCACCCTGGGGCGCGTCGGTCAGCGGAGGGTACGTGCTGATCGGGACGAGCGTGGGCGTGCTCTATGCGATCGGTACATCGCCGTCATGATTCGTGCCGTCGAATGCCAACCGCGGCGCCGCGGCGTGCATCCCACTACCGACGGCATCTGCCGGGCATCACGA
>JALYNS010000115.1 GCA_030773035.1 Chloroflexota bacterium | reverse complement strand
CGCCTGTACGGCCTCCGCGGCTCCCGCCTGCGCGAGGCGGTCGACCGCTACCTGGGCGTCGTCGAGATGAGCGAGCACGCCGATCGTCGCGTCGGGCCCTTCAGCAAGGGGATGCGCCAGAAGGTGGCCATCGCGCGGGCGCTGCTGCACGAGCCGGAGGTGATCTACCTCGACGAGCCGACCAGCGGCCTCGACCCGTCAGCCGCCAAGACGGTGCGGGACTTCGTGGCCACCCTGCGCAGCCTGGGCCGCTCGATCGTGGTCTGCACCCACAACCTGGACGAGGCGGAGCGGCTCTGCGATCGGATCGGGATCATGCGCGGCACGCTGCTGCGGGTCGACACGCCGGCCGGCCTGCGGCGCCACGGGCGAGCTGCCACGGTGCGCGTCGAGCTGAATGGGGCGCGCGGGCCAGAGTCCTTCCTGGGGCGCCTGGCGGACCTGCCCTTCGTCACCGGCGTGCAGGCGAAGGAGGCGACCCTGGTGGTCGAGCTGGTCGACCCACCGCACGACACCCCTGACCTGGTGGCCGTCCTGGTCAACGCGGGGGCGCGGATCACATCGGTCGTCGAGGATGCTCCCACCCTGGAGGAGGCGTACCTCTCCCTGGTTGGGGAGCACGGCGAGCGGGACGCCGACCGATGAGGCTCGGCTACGTGCTGGCCGTCTTCGCCAAGGAGTGGCGAGACCTGCTCAGCAACCGGCTGCTGCTCGGCGCGGTCGCCTTCCCTGCGATCGTCTTCGCGGCCATCCCCACTGCGCTGGTGGCCTTCATCCAGGCCAACGACCTGGACCCCAACCAGCTTGCGCAGATCCAGCAGTACATCGCCAACTTCCCGGATATGCCGGCCAAGCTCGCCGCGCAGGGGTTCATCATCACCAACTTCATGGCCTACTTCCTGCTCATCCCGGCCATGGTGCCGATGGCGATCGCAACCCAATCGGTGATCGGCGAGAAGGTGGCGCGCTCGCTCGAGCCGCAGCTCGCCACGCCGCTCGAGGTGAGTGAGCTGCTGGGCGGCAAGACGCTCGCCGCCGCCCTGCCTGCGGTCGCGGCCACGTGGGGCGTCTTCGTGGCCTACGGCCTCGTCAACGGCGCGATTGCCGATCCCCGGCTCACCAACCTCGTCTTCAGCGATGTGTGGCTGACCGCCATGGCGACCCTCGTGCCGCTCATCTGCCTCTTCAGCGTGCTGCTCGGGATCGTGGTCAGCAGCCGGGTCAACGATCCGCGCACCGCCCAGCAGATCGGCGGCTTCGTCGTCATCCCGATCATCGCGGTGGCCGTCGCGCAGTTCTTCGGCGGGCAGGCCACCTTCAGCATGCAGCAGGTGCTGATCGGCGACCTGCTGGTCGCAGCGCTGATCGGGGTGACCCTGGCGATCGGCTCATGGGCCTTCGACCGCGAGTCGATCCTGACCCGCCTGGCCTGACCGATGCAGAACCAGCCACCCGTCCCCGTGCGCAGGTACGTCGTGGCCGGCCTCATCGGCGCGGCGCTGGTGAGCGGCATCCTGCTCCTGGTCCGCCCCTTCCTCTTCACCTTCGCGGGTCCGCTGGACGATACGAACTACACGGTCGCAGCGGTGCTGGAGGCCAGGAACAAGCCGATGCGGGTCGCGATCCTGCTCAACGAGTCACACGGCCTGCCCGGCGAGGTGCACCGCGATGAGCGGGTCGAGTTGACGATCGTCGTCTCCACGGTCGGAACCGATGCCTTTGCCGTCGTCGACGCGTGGAGCCCGACCAACGACTGCGCCGTCACGCTGGGGGCCGATCGGCTGGTCGACTGCGCGGGCGACACCTGGACCTGGGATGGGATCCCCATCGACCCGGCCGATCCGCCGCTGCTCGGCTTCCCGACGACGGTCCGCAACGGTGCCGTGGTCGTGGACTTCACCCGGCCGATCTCTCCCCCGGCATCGTAGGATTCGGCTCGGCCTTCGTCCTGGTGCTGGTCCGCGGGATGACCCGCCGCTAGCGGCGAGGTTTGACGCTCTTCTTGAGCGCGTGGGAGAATCCGCCCCGCCTCGCGCCGCCGCAATGCGCGACCCCGTGGTGGCATTAGCTCAACCGGCAGAGCATCGGATTGTGGATCCGAAGGTTACGGGTTCGACCCCCGTAGGCCACCCCAACCATCATTGGGTATCATCGATGGGCAGTGGAGCCCGTGACTGCGCCCTTGGCCTCGACGCTTCACCCGTGGTCCACGAGGCCAGAATGCCGGAGGACGGCAATGTGACGGCGCCTCCTGACGTGGGCATCCCCGGGGCAGGCGCCGTTTCCCCTCGTGGTTCGCATCTGGAATACATCCCGGCGCTCGACGGCCTGCGCGCACTGGCGGTCGGGCTCGTGATGGCGTACCACCTCGACCTGGGTATCGTGCACGGGGGCTTCCTGGGAGTCGACCTGTTCTTCGTCCTCTCAGGTTTCCTCATCACGACGCTGCTTCTCCGGGAGTTTGGCCGCTCAGGGCGCATCGACCTGCGCGGCTTCTGGATCCGTCGGGCGCGCCGGCTGCTTCCTGCGCTCTTCCTGCTGGTGGCCGCCGTTGCGATCGCTGCGGGGCGCGCCTCGCCGTACGAGCAGGGAGAGCTGCGATGGGATCTCCTCTCAACCCTCGGTTACGTCGCCAACTGGAGGTTCATCGCCGGAGGCCAGAGCTACTTCCAGGAGTTCGCGGCGCCGTCGCCGCTCCGACATATCTGGTCGTTGGCCATCGAAGAGCAGTTCTATGTCGTCTGGCCGCTTCTGACGTTCGCCGCGCTCTGGCTCGCCTCCAAGGCCCACCGAGCCGCCCTCCTCGTCGTATCCGTGCTCGGCCTGGCCATCGCGGCATCAGCCGTGTCGCTCGCCCTCACCTATAACGAGGCCGATCCGTCCTCGGCCTATTTCGCTACCCACACCCGTGCTCACGAGCTCCTCATTGGAGCGGCGGGTTGCGTGCTGGTCGAGCGATCTACCCAGGTTCGAAGTGTCCTGGCCCGATTCGCGCCGATGCTTGCATACGTGGGGCTCGCCGTCATGCTCGCCTTCGGCGTGCTGCTGACCGATGCATCCCCCGTGTACTACTTCGGGGGATCCACCGTCTTCGCCTTGGCGGCCCTGGCGACCATCCTCGGGATCTCGACCCGGAGGGGCGCCAACCACGTGGCAGCCTTCATGGCGTTGCGCCCGCTGCCCGCGATCGGTGCGATCTCCTATGGTCTGTATCTCTGGCACTGGCCGCTCTTCAACTGGCTGACCACGGAGTCCATTGGCCTCTCCGGACCACTCCTCGCCGCAATACGAGTCCTTGCCACCCTGGTCGTTGCGACGGCGTCATTCCTGGTCGTGGAACGGCCCATTCGCCAGGGGCAGCTGGGCTGCTGGCGCATCGGGCCGCGCGCAACCGCGGCCGGTGCGGTCGGGGCGGCTCTGCTGCTCGCCACGATGACCCTGATTGAGACGCGCGGCGCTCTCCCCATCCCCGAATTCGTCGACAACAACCGGAAGGTCATCGTCGTCAGCACCCCGCATGCCGATGGTGCGTGGGCCATCGTCGGAGATTCCACCGCCATGGCCCTCTACCCAGGGCTCGCAGTTGAGGCGGGCCACCGATCGCGGACCCTCGTCGTGGCAGCCTTTCCCGGTTGTCCCGTGGGGCAGGCCGAGCGGGTCGACGAGAATGGGCAGCCCTTCCCGTGGGGCCCCACCTGTCCGGCGGCGGTGCGCAACGGCTATCGAACGACGGTGGAACGATCCAATCCATCCCTGGTGTTCTGGTTCAGCTCTACTGACGCCTATTCGATTCGTGTTGGGCGTCAGACCCTCGCCTCCGATACGGATGCATGGCGGCAGGCGCTGTTCGTCGATTGGACCGCTGCCCTGGACACACTTACGTCCAGGGGAGCGCGGGTGGTCCTCATCTTGCCCATGCACTTTCAGGGCGCTGATCCACAGGAGGCCGGCGGTCGTAATCCGCTGCGCGAGACCTACCGTCAATGGGCGGCTCAACACGAAGACACGGTCACGGTGCTCGATCCGGATCCCGTTGTCTGCCCGGACGCCCCATGTCCTGCACGGATCGGGAATGTGGATCTCTACGCGGACAAGGTCCACCTTACCGAGCAGGCATCACTGATCGTGGCCAAGGAGCTGATCGACCTGCTGCCAGAGGCAATCAAGAGCGCGTGGTAGGAGCCCACGAAGCAGCAAGGTTCCCGGGCCGGGCGGCCGGGAGTTTCGAGACCGGCTTTTCAGATCGGTCGCGGAGGTCCCAGGCC
>JALYNS010000114.1 GCA_030773035.1 Chloroflexota bacterium | reverse complement strand
GGCGGGAGCCTTGCGACGCTCCGCGACGACGTGACGCCCCTGCTCCACGGTCAACGGGCCGTAGACCATGGTGTCGATGCGCAGCGCCGGTGCAAGCGCTCCGGCCGCGATGTCGTCACTCGTCTCCAGCGTGATCGAGCCATCCGCGGTGCTCTCGCCGGGTGAGATCCCCAGGTCGGCGCGGATCGCGGCCAGGAGCGCGTCGCCGCCGGCGAAGCGGCAGGCCGCGCAGGTGCAGACGGTGACAAGATGCCCGTCGGCGGGGAGCAGTCGGAAGCCGCCGAGCCCGGCTGCGCCAAAGACCTGGGCCCAGTGGATCGACATCGTGTCGCTCATCTGGCGCAGTGCACGCTCCGGCAGGTAACTGTACCGCGCCTCGACCGCCGAGAAGATCGCGACCAGCGCCTCGGGGCGGCCGCCGAAGCCGTCGATCATGCCGCGCAGCCAGGGCGTGTCGATCGCCTCGTCCCAGCGCGCCGCGTTGCGCATCGGCTCCGCCGGCAGACCCGCGCGGCGGTAGGCATTTGGATCGCTGCGCTCGTCGTAGATCTCCGGCATGCCGTATCGAATCCGGTTCCCCTGGGAGTCGAAGCCGCTCATGTCGATCGCCTCCACGGGACAGACCTGGGCGCACTGGAAGCAGACCTCGCACTTGTGCTCGCCGAAGGGGTCGTAGATCAGGTCGAGCCGGCCACGCCATCGGTCCGGCATGGTCGGGCGCGACTCGGGGTACTGGTTGGTGACCTTGGGCGCCCAGTAGTTGCGCCCCGTCTGGCGCAGGCCCTTCAGGATGCCGAGGCCGGGGATTCTCACAGCTTGAAGACCAGCACCGCGACGGCGGTGACGAGCAGGTTGACGATGGCCAGTGGCAGGAGCACCTTCCAGGCCACTCCCATCAGCTGGTCGACCCGCACGCGCACCAGCGTGGCGCGCAGCCACACCGCGACCGCCACGAAGAGGTAAGTCTTTGCGAAGAACCAGACCAGGCCGTAGAGGGTGCCGCCGAAGCCTTCGAGCTGGGCGGGGAACGGCCACGGCGCCAGCCAGCCGCCGAAGAAGAGGGCGACCATGATCCCGCTCATGATGAAGAGGGCGACATACTCGGCGAAGAAGAAGAAGCCGAAGCGCATGCCGGAGTACTCGGTGAAGGGACCGGCCACCAGCTCGCTGTCGGCCTCGACCATGTCGAATGGGGTGCGGTTGATCTCGGCCAGGGAAGCGATATAGAAGATCCCGAGCCCGATCGGCTGCCAGATCAGCAGCCAGCCGTGCTGCAGCTGCCACTCGATCAGCTCGCGGAAGTTGAGCGTGCCGCCCAGGACCACCGCACCGACCACCGACAGGGTGAGCGGGATCTCGTAGCTGACCATCTGCGCCGCGCTGCGCAGCCCGCCCAGCAGCGAGTACTTGTTGTAGCTGGCCCAGCCAGCGACCAGCAGGCCGACCACCGACAGCCCGATCACGGCGAAGAAGTAGACGATCCCGATGTTGAAGTCGGCGGCGATGGCGCCGGGTGCGAACGGGATCACCAGCATGCTCATGGCAGCCGCCATGTAGACCATCCAGGGCGCCAGGGTGAAGGTCGCGCGGTCCGCCTGATCGGGGATGTGGTCCTCCTTGGCGAGCACCTTGAAGCCGTGGATGGTGCTCTGGAACATGCCCCACGGCCCGATCCGGTTGGGGCCGTAGCGGAGCTGCGCCCCGGCGATGATCTTCATCTCCATCTGGATGCAGACGAAGGCGGTCGGGATGGTCAGCACCAGGATCAGGGTCGTGGCCAGCAGGAAGCGCAGGACCCCCAGGACGATGTCCCAGTCCATCTACTTGTCGACCCCGCCCATCACCGGGTCGAAGCTGGCCATCACCGCCATCGTGTCGGCGATGAGGCGGCCGGGCATCAGCTTGGGGATCGCCTGCAGGCTCACGAAGCTGGGGTCGCGCATGCGAAACCGATACGGGTTGGGCCCGCCGTCGCTGATGGCGTAGACGCTGTACAGGCCGCGCGGCGATTCGACCGCGGCGTAGGCGCGCCCGGGCTTGGGGCGGATGATCCCCGGCACCTGGGCCTGCACGGGGCCGTGCGGCATCTTGTCCACGATCTGGTCGATCAGGTGGATGCTCTGCTTGATCTCGGCGATGCGCTGCAGGTAGCGGGCGTGGGAGTCCCCGGCGGGCTGGGTGACGACCTCGAACTCCAGCTCGGGATAGATCGAATAGGGATGCGCCTTGCGCACGTCGAACGGCACGCCGGAGGCACGCAGGTTCGGGCCTGATACCCCCAGCGCGATCGCGTCCCTGCCGGAGAGGACCCCCATGCCGATCGTCCGCGAGCGGAAGACCTCGTTGTCGGTGATGACGCGCTCGCTCATGTCGAGCGTCTTGACCACGTTGCTGCGCCACGTCCCCAGGCGCGAGAAGAACTCGTCGTTGGCGTCGAAGTTGACGCCGCCCACCCGGAAGAAGTTGAAGAGCATCCGCTGGCCGCTGATGGCCGACAGCATGTCGACGATCTCGTCGCGGTTGATGAAGCCGTACAGGATCGGGGTGACGCCGCCCATGTCGAGGGCCAGGAAGCCCATCATCAGGCCGTGGCTGAAGACGCGGTTCAGCTCGACCACCAGCGCTCGGATGTACTCGGCGCGCGGAGGTGCCTTGACCCCGAACAGCTTCTCGAACGCGATCGCCGGGGCATGCTCGTTGTGCATCGAGGCGAGGTAGTCCATCGGGTCGACGTAGGTCATCACGGTCGTGTAGGTGGCGTTCTCGCAGAGCTTCTCGATGCCGCGGTGCAGGTAGCCGAGGACCGGGTCGACATCGGTCACCACCTCGCCGCGGACCTTCACCACCAGGCGCATGACGCCGTGGGTGGAGGGGTGCTGGGGGCCCATGTTGACCAGCATCTCGCCCTCCTCGAGGGTGTAGACCTCGCGCTCGCGCTCCGTCTGCGGAGGGCGATCCGGCAGGCCCACCGACTCGAATCCGGCGTACTCGCCTGCCGCCCGCTTCACGGGGGCCAGGCCGGCCACGGCACGCAGCCGGGCCTCCTCGTCGCGATCGAGGTCGAGCGGGTCGGGGACCTTCAGCTCGGTGGTCACGCCTCGCCCTCGGCGTGCCCGATGACGCCCGGTGCCAGCTCTTCGGAGAGGCGCGACAGGTCCCACGTCTCAGG
>JALYNS010000113.1 GCA_030773035.1 Chloroflexota bacterium | reverse complement strand
GGCACGTGCGGTGCCGGCGACGGCTTGGTCGACATAACAACACGATTCTGGAGCGTGCCCGCGGGGTCGCGTAGGGGAGGGTCGTTACAATGGTTGATCCGAGGATCAAGGTGGAGACAGCAGGAGTAGGGGGAGAGGTCGGTGGCGAGCGCGGCCAGCAGATCGAACGAGAAGAGCGCGACGCAAGATGGCGTGCTGGGCGACGCTCGGCTCGCGTTCGTCGGCGCCGGGGTGATGGCCGAGGCGATGATCGCCGGGCTGCTCGCCGATCGGGTGCCAGCGGGCCAGGTGACGGCCAGCCACCCGCGCCGCGATCGTCGCGAGGTGCTCGCCGCCCGGCACGGGATCCGCGTCGTGGGGCGGAACCGGGAGGCGGTAGCCAACGCCGGGATCGTGGTGCTGGCGGTCAAGCCGCAGATGCTGGCCGGCGTGATGCGCGAGATCGGACCGGCCCTCGGGGACAGGCAGGTGGTGCTCTCGATCGTGGCCGGAGCCACGCTGCGGACGCTCAGCTCGGGCCTCGGTCACGCAGCAGTGGTGCGTGCCATGCCGAACACGCCGGCGCAGATCAGGCGTGGGATCACCGTCTGGGCCCCGTCATCGGCCTGCAGCAGCGCGCAGCGCGACCTGGCCCGAACCGTGCTGAAGGCGCTCGGCGAGGAGAAGGAGGTCGCGGACGAGGGGTTCGTGGCGATGGCCACGGCGCTCTCCGGCACCGGCCCGACATACCTGTTCGCGGTGATGGAGGCGCTCGTCGACGCGGGCGTCCACCTTGGCTTCCCCCGTGAGCTGGCCCACGACCTGGTGGCCGCCACCCTGGTCGGCAGCGCCGAGTTTGCGGCTCGCTCCGAGCTGCATCCCGCACAGCTGCGCAACGCCGTCACCTCACCCGGCGGGACGAGCGCGGCGGCCATCTACGAGCTGGAGAAGGGGCGGCTGCGCACTGTCCTGTCCGATGCCGTGTGGGCCGCCTATCGGCGCACCTTGGAACTGGGTGAGCGACTGGAGCAGGAGACGGCTGACATCACGGGGAGGGCAAGCACCTGATGTTCGCGATCGTGATGGCCGGCGGATCCGGCACGCGCCTCTGGCCGCTCTCGCGCCGTGGCTCGCCCAAGCAGCTGCTGGCGCTGACTGGTGAGACGAGCCTCCTGCAGCAGACGGTGGCGCGCCTCGGCAACCTGCTGAAGCCCCACGACATCTACGTCATCACGTCGCAGGCGCACGTGCGTGCGACCCAGGAACAGCTGCCTCACCTGCCCCCCGATAACGTCCTTGGCGAGCCGCTGGCACGCTCGACCGCGGTCGCCGCCGGCCTCGCCGCGGTCCTTGCCCGCCGCGAGAGCGACGAGGTGGCGCTGGTCCTGCCAGCGGACCACTTCGTGGCAGATGAGGGCACCTTCGCCCTGGCGCTGCAGGAGGCTGCACGCACCGCCGAGCGCGGGTACCTCGTGGCGCTGGGCGTCGTCCCCACCAATCCGGCGACCGGCTACGGATATCTCAAGGTTGGGGCGCGACTGGGCCGCGGCGTGCCGACGGCGATGGTCCAGCGTTTCGTCGAGAAGCCAACGGCGGAGGCCGCCACGGCCATGCTGGCCGAGGGCGGGTACCTGTGGAACGCGGGCAGCTTCGCGTGGCGGGTCTACGCCTACCGACAGGCGCTCGAGAGCTTCCAGCCCGAGCTCGCCGCCGTCCTGGATCAGATTGCCGCCCTGCATCGGACCCCCGGCTGGATGAGCGACGTGCGCACCGCGCTCGAGCCGGTGCCGGCCATCTCGATCGACATCGGCATCGCCGAGCCGGCCGCCGCTGACGGACGGATGGCGGTGGTGCCGCTCGACGCGGGCTGGAGCGACATCGGCTCCTGGTCCGCCCTGCTCGAGGCCCTCACCGCCAAGACCGGCGCGAGCCTCGTCGCCTCCGGGCAGCACCTCGACCGCGATTCTGAGCGGGTCCTGGTGCACGGCGGAGATCGGCTGGTGGTCACGGTCGGGCTTCGCGACGTGATCATCGTCGACACGCCGGATGCGCTGCTGGTGTGCGCCCGCGACCGAGCCGAGGAGATCAAGCCGGTCCTCGACGAGATCGCCGAGAAGGCCGGAGAGCGCTATCTCTGAGCCGATCGGCCCCCCGCCGGCCAACCTCCAGGAGGACCCGATCCCACTCGCCTGGCTGGCGCGCCTGGTCGGGAGGGTGATGGCCCTCTACCTGCGCCTGGTCGCAGCCACCGCGCGCACCTCAGGCCCGCCGGTCATCCAGGGGCAGGCCGTCTTCGCCATCTGGCACGAGTCGAACCTGGTGGCCTGCACCGCTGCCTTCAAGCTCCGTGCGACGAAGCGGGTGATCAGCTTCAGCACGCGCGGGTTCCGCGGGATCGTCATGAACACGATGCTGGAGGCGATGGGCTCGGGCGTCGTGGCGCTCCCCGAGGAGCAGAACCGCGCCGAAGCCGCGCGCCTGACGCTGGAGATGGCTCGCATCGGGAGGGAGGGGGAGAGCCTGGTGGTCAGCTGCGACGGCCCGCTG
The DNA here is from genome assembly GCA_030773035.1 of Chloroflexota bacterium. GTDB lineage: Bacteria > Chloroflexota > Limnocylindria > QHBO01 > QHBO01 > CF-167. The sequence continues at coordinate 650 of JALYNS010000113.1, read as the reverse complement.
GGCCCCTACCGCGTCGCCAAGCCAGGGGTCCTGATCGTGGCTCGCGAGTCCGGCATCCCGATCCAGCCCTGGGCCGTCTCGATCCGCCCCGCGCTGCGCCTGGCCGGCCGCTGGGACCGCCACCTCGTCCCGCTCCCGTTCTGCCGGATGCGAGTCGACGAGGGGACGCAGATCCGCATCGCCGCGCGCGAGCCGCTCAAGCCGCGACTCGCCGAGCTCCAGGCCGCGTTGGAGGGAGTGGCGTCCCTCGCGGACCGGCGGATGGCGAAACGCCAGCGCGTAGGATAGGCGCCTGTGACCAGGATCAAGTTCGGCACCGATGGCTGGCGAGCCGCAATCGCCGAGGACTTCACCTTCCACAACGTGCGCCGCTGCGCCCGTGGCGTGGCCGAGTACCTGGCCCAGACCGGCACCGAGGACCGCGGCGTGGTGGTCTGCCACGACCGGCGCTTCGCCTCCGAACACTTCGCGCGGGCCTGCGTCGAGGTGCTGGCGGCCCACGGCATCCGCTGCTTCGCACCACCCGAGGCCGTGCCGACCCAGGTCGGCAGCTTCTTCACGCGGGAGCTGGGGGCGGGCGCGGGGATCGTCATCACCGCGAGCCACAACCCGTGGACCGACAACGGCTTCAAGGTCAAGGCCGATACCGG
>JALYNS010000112.1 GCA_030773035.1 Chloroflexota bacterium | reverse complement strand
GCATCCTGGCGGTCGCCGATGCCTTCTCGGCGATGACCACCACGCGGCCCTACCGCAAGGCACTTTCGATCGAGGAGGCCCTGAAGCGCCTCGGCGACGCTGCCGGCACGCAACTCCAGGAAGAGCTCGTGACCCTCTTCGTCGAAGGCATCGAGACCGCCGCGGACGCACCGTTGCCCGGCGAGCAGCACACCGGTCTGTGGCGCCCCACGCTTCAGGTCGCCTGACGTGCACCGCCGGCTCCCGGCGCTGGTCGCAGCATTACTCGCAGCGGCCGTGCCCGCGGTGGCCCTCGGCGCCGGGTGGACCCCGGCCGTCAGTCCAGGGACCGCGACGCAGGGCCAGGCGACGACCTTCACCGTGACCGCAACGAACAACGCTGCGCAACCGATTGGGTGCCTCGAGGTCGACCTTCCGGCGAGCTTCGTGATCCTGTCGCTCGGGAACCCGACCTCCAACAGTGTCGGCGTCTGGGACTCGAACAGGGTTGGAAACATCGTGGTAGTGGACGTTGCGGGCGGAGGATTCAACCTGGAAATTGACCAATGGGTCAGGTTCACCATCACGGCGAGCCCCACGGCAGCGGGCTCCTTCGCGTGGGCCAACCGCGCCTACACCAGCGACCAAGCGACCCCTCGTTGTAAGGGCGGCAACCCGAATCCCGGGCCGCCGCTGCAGATCACAGTCACGCCGACTGCCACACCCACCCCGGCGCCCACCTCGGCGCCGACGGCGACGCCGACGGGTACCACGACTCCTACGCCATCCCCGACTCAGGTCCAGAACGCGACGCCAACGCCGGAGTCGACTCCAGGGGCTGCGCGAACGGCGAGCCCCGACCCGCAGTCCACATCCACGGCCGGCGCGGCCTCCTCGAGTCCGCAGGAGTCCGAGTCGGCTCGTCCCTCACTGCCCCCACCCGGTGAGTCTGGCAGCGGTGGAAATACGCTCCGGCTGGCGCAGTCCGGCGACTCCGACGGTGGGCTCCTGCAGGACCTGGGCGCTGGCCTCGACATGCTCGCGCTGCTGGATGGACCACTCGTCTGGGTCGTCCCTGGCGCCGCCGTGCTGGGGCCTGGCCTTCTGGTGATCCTGTTTGTCGCGCTGCAGGCGATTGGTGCCCTGGCATGGATCCCCGCGGTGCGGCACCTTGGTGGCGACGATCAGCGTCGCCGGCCGACCAGTCGCCCGGCCTGAGTCGCAGGACCGTAGCTGGAGCTGACCTGACATGCGACGCTGGTTGACGGCGCTCATTGGCAGCCTGGCGTGGCTGACCATGCCTGCCATGACGTATGGAGGGGTCCACCTCTACCTGCTGGTCGGTTCGCCGCTGACCGTGGTGCAGGGCCAGCCCACCCTCTTCACGTTCACGGCCACCAACCTTGACCCGAATGATGTCGGCTGCGTCGAAGTCCTCTTCCCGCCAGAATTCTGGATCTCGTCGCTCGGGGATCCCCAGCCGAGCAACGGGGATGACTGGACGGCCGAGCTCAACGGCTCCTGGGTTCTCGCCTACAGCGAGAGCGGCGGGGGACGCCTCGAAACTGGCGAGTCGGTCACCTTCACCGTCACTGCGCTCCCGACGTCAGATGGTGTCTATACCTTCGACAACCACGTGCACCGACAGAAGGACTGCACCGGCACGAACCAGGTGGGTGTCGCGCTGCCGCTCACCGTCCTGCCGGGCAGCACCACCACGCCAACGCCGACCGCGACGCCGACACCGACTGCCACGGCCAGCCCGACCGCGACACCGACGCCCGTGCCCACCGCGGTCCCGACCGCGCGTCCGACGCCCGTCCCCACGCCGCGGGTGACCGTCAGCCAAACGCCGTCGCCCTCGCCGTCGCCGACGGTTACTGCGACCGAGCGCCCAACTCCGGCAGCGCCGGAACCCTCCGGCAGCGACGATGAGCTCCGCCTCGCGCCACTCGAAGGATCCGGGGGTGGTGGCGGCACCGGCCTGGGCATCGGCGTCGACGTGCTCGGCATGCTGACTACCCCGTTCGAGTGGGTCGTGCCCGGCGCCGCCGTGGGCGTGCCCGGCCTGCTGGTCATCATCTTCGTGACGCTTCAGGCGGTGGGCGCCATGGCCTGGATCCCAGCGGTGCGGCGCCTGGGTGAGGACGACGATCCCCGTCGTCGCCGCCGCGTCAGCCGAGGGGCGTAGCCGGGTCCCAACCCTCCAGGCGCTTCCGGACATCGGCCAGGAAGTTGCCGACCTGCGCGCCGTCGAGCACACGATGGTCGAACGAGCAGGTCATGTTCATCATCGGTCGGATGGTGATGACATCCTCGCCCTCGACGGTGACCACCACCGGGCGCTTGACGATCGCCTCCATCGACAGGATGGCGACCTCGGGGGTGTTGATGATCGGCATGGATGAGACCGATCCGAACCAGCCGGTGTTGTTGACCGTGAAGGTGCCGCCCTGGATCTCGTCGAGCTTCAGCTTGTTGGTGCGGGCCCGGGCGGCGAGGTCCTGGATGCGGTGGTTGACACCGCTGATGCTGAGCTGGTCGGCGTTGGCGATGACCGGCACCAGCAGGCCGTTCTCGACCGCCACCGCGATGCCGATGTTCATGGCCTGCTTGAGGATGATCCGATCCTCCGCGAACTGGCTGTTGAGAGTCGGATGCAGGCGCAGGGTCTCGGTGACGGCCTTGATCATCGCGGCCACGTAGCTGATGCCGATCCCCTCGCGCGCCTTGTAGGCGGCCTGGTTCGTCTCGCGCCAGCGCACCACGTTGTGCATGTCGACCTCCACCACCGTGTAGGCGTGGGGCACGGTCTGCTTGACGCGGGTCATCTTGGCCGCGATCCCCTTGCGCATCTGGCTTAGGGCGACCTCGACGTCGCCGCCGGTGGGGGCGGCCATGGGGGTGGGCGGCGCATAGGCGGCTGCCGGGGCGGCGACTGCCGGGGCGGCGACTGCGGCGGCTGGCGCGGGTGAGGGAGCTGGTGCAGCAGACGGCGCGGCGGGCTCGGTGATCGGGGCCTGAGGCGGAGCTGGAGCGTCGGACTCAGCGACGGCCGCGGGCACCGGGTTCTCGGCCGTGCCCGCCTCAACCTTCGGCTCTGGGACCGGCGCTTCTGCGGGAGCAGCCGATCCGCCGGCCGCCACGAATGCCAGGACGTCTTCGCGGGTGACCCTTCCGCCGGCGCCGCTGCCGTTCAGCCGGGTGACGTCGATGGCGTGCTCGCGGACCAGGCGCCTCACCGCGGGGGTCATGCGCATGGTGGCGTCGGTCGGCTGGGTTGGCGCGGGCTCCGTCGCCGTGGCG
>JALYNS010000111.1 GCA_030773035.1 Chloroflexota bacterium | reverse complement strand
TCCGCTCTGGTTACGGAGTCGTCGCGCTGAAGGTCAGCACGATCGTGACGGTGCCGGTACCGGCAACGCCTGACCACATGACGCCAGGCATGTTGTCGGTGAACAGGCCATTCGCACCACCCTGATGACGGGATGGCAAGGTGACCTGGTTGACTCCGGGGGCAGCCACGTTGAGCGTGCCGCCGGGGACGTTTACAAAGTTCACTCCGGTCACGCCATTCCTATAGGCGAGACGGAACAGGTTCGCCTGAGACGTCAGCCCAGCGCTGACGGTGGCGGTGGCGCGCACGATGACGGTGGTACCGGTCGTCGTGTACGTGTAGTTGCCGATGACGGGGGCCGGGCCGTAGTAGATGATCCCGGCCATGGTTGGCGTCGCCGCCGTGGTGATCGGGACCACATAGGTCACGGTGTGGGCGACGTTGTCGACCACCGGCACCGGGCCGGCAGCCTTGCTACCCATGCCATTCCACGAGTAGGTCGTGGCCTGGCTGATCGTGATCGACCTGACATTCGCCGCATTGGCGACCGTCAGGTTCCAGCCACCCGACGGGTAGCTGGTGAGCAGATGCCCGGGCGCGGGAACGGCGGTGACCGTGTAGGCGCCAAGGGCACGCTGGTTAAAGCCAGCGGCGGCCTGGGTGCCATTGATGAAGTAGGTCAGGTCGACCACGGACGGAATGGTGATCCCGCCGTTGGTCAGCCCCGCGCTCTGCGGCAAGACGGTCGGAGCCACCGCGATGATGGTCGACCCGCCCTCAGTGGCGGCAGCCGTATACGTGATCCCGGTCACCTTGGCCAGATCGGCGTTGACGAGCATCGGCCACTGCAATCCACCCATGTACTCATGGGTTTCGTCCTGGCCGAGCAGGACGTCCGCGACAGGCGCCACGAGCAAGCTCGTGAACGGTGCCAGCGGCGCGGTCTGACTGATGGTGATGCTCACCGGGACAGACCCGGTGGACTTCACCGTGAACGGGAACTGCACGCTGCTCGCGGCAGAGCTGACGATCATCGGCGCCGCGAAGGTCACCGAGTGTTTGTCAGGGGAGACGACAGCACCGGGGCGTGTCGAGGAGATCTCGATGCCGAACGTACCGACACTGACGTCCTGCTGAGCAGACGCGCTATCAGAGTAGCTGGCCCCGACGCCGGCCCCGATGAGGCCGACGGTCAGGGCGAGAGCGGCAGAGGCTGCCGCCAATCGGCGGAACGTCATGACGTGCCGCCTTACTGCGTCGCGCTAACGGTGTAGGTCACCGCTGCGGACGTGCCCAGGTCGCCGTTGAACAACTCCGGCCACGAGAGGCCGGCGTCGAACACGTGCGTTTGCCCCTGGGTTAGGGTGAAGTCGGCAACCGACCCGAGCCTGTCGGTGAACGGTGCTACCGGGGTCGTGGCGGTCACATGGATGAGTGCCGGGATGGACCCGGTCGAGGTGACCGTGAACACCAACGGCGCCGATCCGGCGGCCGACGACTGGATCGTTGGAAAGGTGAGCGAGATGTTGCCGCCGGTGACGACCGCGCCGGGCGTCGAGCTCGACAGGTCGATGTTGAAGGTCCCGACGCTGACGGTCGTAGTGCCCGTCGCGCTGTCAGTAAACGTGGCGCTGATGCCGGCTCCGAGGAGTCCGAGTGTCAGGCCGAGAGCGACCAGGAGAGTCGCGATCTTACGCATGGGAGTCTGTCCTCTCTATCGAAACAGATAACGAACGAAGAGGCGTCAGACTGGGATGTGCGACGATTTCGTACGCACAGGGCAGTGTGGCGTCAAATTGGCGAAAGCCTGCGGTGCCGAACCTCCTTATAGGCAGAGCGGCCGAATGCGGCCGCGAGGAACAGCCCAGCTCCGATGAACAGCAGTCCCCGGTACTGGGCAAGAAATCCAACGAAGGGAACGACGGCCACCATCCGGTAGGCGATCGAGCCGCGCAATGACGCGTGCCACGGGTCGTCGACGCCGTTGGCGTCACCACGGGTCGTGACCGTGACGATTCCGTCGACGGTCCCGAGCGTCGTGATCCGGTGGAGCCGCGGGTTGGGATCATTCGGTGGGTAGAAGGCAATGACATCGCCGACCGTCAGTGCGGCAACCGAAACGGGCTGCGTGACGGCGACATCGCCGGCGTGCACCGTTGGTGCCATCGAGCCGGACAGCACGGTCTGGAACTCAAAGCCCGCGATCCGGACGGCGACGGCCGCTACCAGGACGAGGACGCCGAGTCCGACCAGGGCGAGCGCGAGCGCACGCCGGACGGAGATCCACCTCCGCATGAAAGACCCCTCTACAGATCACTCTGGGTGTAACGACTGGTACGCGAGCTAGGCTTGAGATCGCCTCCGCTGGCCGATCGCCTCCGGGGGCGCCCGCTGGCCCGATGGCCGACGGTCTCGCCTCGTACGCTGATCTCACCCATGTCAGAAGTACTAGGCCGAAGGGCCTTAACCATGGGCCAAAGGTCCCAGTGGGCAGGCTCCGCGCGTGGATTGCGGTGCGTCCTTGCACCATCCGTCAGTACTTCGAGGTGAGTCGTGGCGTGGAGCAACGGCAACGTCGTATCGACCGGCGATGTCAGCGGCATTGGCCTCAGCGGCGGAACGCCCCGGAGCCGAGGGCGCCCCGCGCGAGCTGAAGCGGACGCGGCCGCGCCGGCTCCGATTGCCCCGCAGCAGCTGCTCGCCGACCTCTCGCTCTTAGTCGACGATGGCGGCAATCGAATCGATGACTAACGGCACTGGACGCCGCCACGACCATTGCCTACGTTGCAATGATGAACGAGCACCTCGACGCGACCAGGCTGACGGCTGTGGCCTGGCCAACCTGTGCACACTGTGGCGCCCCGGTCACCAGCACCGCCGAACGCGCCGCCGCCGACATGCGGACGATGTCGCACGTTCGGAACACGCACTGCATGGTGTGCACCAACCTGGCCGTTTGTGGAGCGCCCTGCGAGAGCTGCGGCCACATTCCCACCGGTGGACCCTGCGTGATGGAGTGGTAGCCAGGCGGCCGACCTCGGCCTAGCCGCTCGGCGGCGGGAAGCTCCCATCGGCGTCATGCGTCTCGGCGCCGGTCAGTGCCGGGTTGAAGACGCAGACCAGGCGCATATCGGCCTGCACGCTCAACGTGTGGCGGTCGTGCTGCTCGAGGGCGTAGACCGTGCCGGGCCGGATGGCGTGCCGCTCGCCGCTCGCCAGGTCGGTGAGCTCCCCCTCTCCCTCCAGGCAGTAGCAGGCCTCGAGGTGGTGCTTGTACTGGAGTGTGAGCTCACTTCCCGCCGCCACCGTCGTGTCGTGCAACGAAAAGCCCAGGCCGTCGCGTCGTAGGAGCATGCGGCGGCTGCGCCAGCCCTCGCCCGCCACGTCTCGCTCGCTGCCAGCCACCTCGTCGAGGGTCCTCACGATCACCGATCTCACCTCCGTCATCACCATCGTCGTAGACTGCCCGCCGTGGCATCCCGCGTAGCGGCAGCGGTGCGGCATTCCCCCGCGCTCGCCGCGGCTCTCTCATTCCTGTGGCCCGGCCTTGGTCAGGGCTGGGCCGGTGCCCGCCGCCGGGCGCTGCTCTTCGCCGTGCCGATGATGCTCCTCCTGGCCGCCGTCTTGCTCGTGCTGATGGTGCAGGGCAGGGCCCGTGCCTTCGGCCTGCTCGTTCAGCCGAGCGTGCTGCTGGCTCTCCTTGCTCTCAACGTGGCGGTGCTTGGCTACCGCCTGGTGGCGATCGTCGACGCCTATCGGGTTGCCCATCGGCGCTGGCCGGCGCCACCGGCGCGCGGGCAGGCTGCGATCACCGCCGTGCTGCTCGGGGTCCTGCTTGGCGGCACGCTGCTGATGCACGGCTGGCTGGGCCTCGTCGCATACAAGACGTATGACACCTTCGGCGCCATCTCGCACCCATTCAGCACCCCGACGCCCGTCGCGACCCCCACGTTGGCGCCGGGTGAGACGCCCGGCCCGACCCCGATCCCGACCCCGATCCCCACGCCCGAGCCGGCGTGGGGGGACAACGGGCGAATGGATCTGCTTCTCATCGGTGGCGACGCTGGACCGGGGCGCTTTAGCCTGCGTACCGACACCATGATCCTGCTCAGCGTCGAGATCGCCACCGGGCGCGCGGCAATGTTCGGGATCCCGCGCAACATGCTCAACGTGCCGCTCCCGGATGGGCCGGCCGATGCATTCCAGTGCCGATGCCTGCCCGAATTCCTGAATGGGCTCTTCGTCTACGCCATGGCCCACCCGGAGTCCTTTCCGGGGGCCGATGAGGAGCGCGGCTACATGGCGGTGCAGGGCGCCATCGGCAAGCTCACCGGCCTGCAGATCGACGGGCAGGTGGTCGTCACGCTGGAGGGCTTCATTCGCATCGTGGATGCGCTCGGGGGGCTGGAGATGACGACCCGCGACTCCGTCTATGACAGTACCTACCCCGATCCGCTGAGCACCCACAACGTCGTGATCTCGATCCCGCGGGGCTTCCATCACTTCGATGGCTGGCATGCCCTGGCCTACGCCCGCTCACGCCACCAGGACAACGACTACAACCGCATGGATCGCCAGCAGGAGGTGCTGCGGGCGCTCCGGGCGCAGCTCGACCCATGCACCCTCATCCCGCGCATCCCCCAGCTGCTCGACATCGCCAAGACATCGCTCTGGACCAACATTCCGATCGAGCGGCTGCCTGACCTGTTCGAGATTGGTGCCCGCATCGAAGTGGGGAGCATCGCGCGCTTCCAGTTCTGGCCGCCCGATATCCACGAGAGCCTCGACATCGAGAGCATCAACAGGATCCGGCTGATGGTGCGCACCGCCTTCGCCGGTCCACTCCCGACGCGCGACCCGTCGGCCTCTCCGACCCCGGAGCCCGGCTCCGGGTCGATCTGCTAGCTCCGCCATGAGCATCTACCTCGACCACGCCGCCACCACGCCGTTGCGCGAGGAGGTCCTGGAGGCGATGCTGCCGTACCTGACTGAGCACTTCGGCAATGCGTCGAGCCTCCACGCCGCGGGGCGTCGAGCGCGCCAGGGGCTCGACGAGGCGCGCGAGGGGATCGCGGCCATCATCGGCGCCAAGCCGCGCGAGATCGTCTTCACCTCGGGCGGCAGCGAGGCCGACAACCTGGCGCTCAAGGGGGCCGCCTGGGCGGCGAGCGCGCAGGGACGCCACATCGTGACCAGCAGCGTGGAACACAAGGCGGTGCTCCACGCCTGCGCCATCCTCGAACGCTCCGGCTTCGAGGTGACCTACCTGCCGGTGGACCGATACGGCCGCATCGACCCGGCCGAGGTCGAGGCGGCGATCACCGACCACACCGCGTTGGTCTCGATCATGTATGCCAACAACGAGGTCGGCACCATTCAGCCGATTGCCGAGATCGGCGCCATCTGTCGCCGCGCCGGCGTCCTGTTCCACACCGACGCGGTCCAGGCCGGCGGATACCTGCCGCTCGACGTCGATCGGCTGGGGGTCGACCTGTTGAGCCTGGCCGCCCACAAGGTCTACGGCCCCAAGGGGGTGGGGGCGCTCTTCGTCAGACAGGGCACCGCCCTGTTGCCGCAGATCCAGGGCGGGGCACAGGAGCGCCAGCGGCGGGCGGGCACGGAGAACGTGGCCGGCATCGTCGGCTTCGCGCGGGCCATGGAGCTGGCGCAGGGCGACCCGGCCGCACGCGAAGCGGAGAATGCCCGGCTGGCCGGCCTGCGCGACCGATTGCTGGCGGCCGGGGGCGATATCCCCGACGTCGAGACGACCGGTCACCCGGTGGAGCGGCTGCCGCACAACGCGAGCTGGCTGATCGAGGGGGTGGAGGGGGGCGACCTGGTCGCCGCGCTCGACCTGGAGGGGGTGGCCTCGAGCACCGGCAGCGCCTGCACCAGCGGCTCGGCCGAGCCGAGCCACGTGCTGCTGGCGATGGGGGTCGAACCGGAGCGGGCGCACGGCGCCCTGCGCCTGACCGCCGGACGCTCGATCAGCACCGAGGAGATCGATCGTGCCGGCGCGGTCGTGAAATCGTCGATCATGCGGATGCGGGACCCGGCGGCGCCGCGTTCCGAGGCGGCATCGGCCTGATGGCGCGCGTGGTGGCCGCCATGAGCGGTGGGGTCGACTCCAGCGTGGCGGCTGCGCTGCTGGCACGCGACGCGAGCGCCACCGGCGACGAGATCATCGGCGTCTGGATGCGCCTGCATCCTGACCGTGGGGAGGGCTACGAGCAGAGCCGCAGCTGCTGCTCACCCGATGCACACGACGACGCGCGGCGTGTCGCGCAGCTGGTCGGGATCCCGTTCTTTGCCCTCAACCTGGAGCGTTCCTTCGAGGAGCGGGTGATCGACGCCTTCGCGGACGGCTACCTGGCCGGCGCCACGCCGAACCCGTGCCAGGCCTGCAACCAGTACATCAAGTTCGACGAGCTGCTGCGCCGCGGCCTGGCCGCCTATGGAGCCGACCAGGTGGCGACCGGCCACTACGCCCGCGTCGAGGAGCGCGACGGGCGGTTCCGCCTGCTGCGGGCCGCCGACGCCAACAAGGACCAGACCTACTTCCTGTGGGTCCTGGAGCAGGCGCAGCTGGCGCGCACCCGCTTCCCGCTCGGCGAGCTGACCAAGCCTGAGGTGCGGCGGATTGCAGCGGAGCTGGCGCTGCCGACCGCCGACAAGCCGGAGAGCCAGGAGATCTGCTTTGTGCCGGCCGGCGACTACCGCGAGCTGCTGGCCGAGCGGCGCGGCTACCTCGGCGAGCCGGGACCGATCCTGGATGCCGCCGGGGCGCAGGTCGGCACGCACACCGGCTACGCCCACTACACGGTCGGCCAGCGCCATGGCCTCGGCGTGGCGCTCGGCGAGCCGGTCTTCGTGCGGGAGGTACGTCCCGCCTCCAACACGGTCGTGATCGGGCGGCGCGACGAGATTGCCGCGCGTCGCTTCGCGGTCGAGGGGCGCCGCTTCGTGGCGGGGGAGCCTCCGGCCGAGCGCTTCGACGCCTCGGTCCGCATCCGGCACCGCGGCGCGGAGGCGGCCTGCGAGGTCACCCTGGTCGGTGGGGACCGGTTCGAGGTCGAGGTCGCCGATGCCGTGTGGGCACCGGCACCCGGGCAGGCAGCGGTCCTGTATGACGGAGAGGAGTGCCTTGGCGGCGGCCGGATCGCCCGCGCCGCATGACGCCCTGGATGGTCCTCGTCGCCTTCGTGGCGGCGATCAACCTGACCGCCTTCACCGCTCTGCGTGGACGCTGGGATCGGCGCCTCCTGGTGCTTGGCCTCGCGTCGCTGCTGGGGACCGTGACCGGCAATGCGATCGGGGCGCGAACCGGCCTGGAGCTGGTGCGGATCGGCGACTTCAACCTGGTCGCGGCCTGCCTGACCGCACAGGTGGCCATGCTGATCACCGACCTGCTGGCGCATCTCGGTCCGGGTCGGGACGCGGAGCGGATGGATCGGTAGAATCAGCGCACGCATTAGGGTGGGCCGATTGCCATGAAAGACTCCGGGTTCGGCAGCTTCCTCGCCGGTTTGGTGATCGGCGGGCTGGTCGGCGCCGCCATCGGGCTGCTCCTCGCGCCACAGGCGGGGGAGGAGCTGCGCGAGCAGGTGGGCGAGTTCGTCGGCGAGAAGCGCGCGGCCTTCGACGAGGCGATCAACGAGGGCAAGGCAGCGGCGGAGAAGGCACGCGCCGAGATGCTGGCCGCGTACGATGCCGCCGGTGGCGAGCCCGCGCCGGAGGGCGCCGCCTCCTGACCGGGTTTCCAAGCGCAGATCAGCACGAGGAGTCGAGAGCCGGTCGCCGCCGGCTCTCGTGGTGAGTGAAGGGTCACGGGCCAGGACCGATGCAGCAGCTCAGCGCCGCAGAGATCCGCGAGCGCTTCCAGCGCTTCTTCGAGGAGCGCGGGCATACCCGCGTGCCCGCCGCGCCGCTGCTGGCGCGCGACGACCCGACGCTCCTCTTCACGAACTCGGGGATGGTCCAGTTCAAGCGGGTGCTCACCGGCGAGGAGCAGCGCGAGTACAAGCGTGCGGTTGATGCGCAGCCCTGCCTGCGGGTCGCCGGCAAGCACAACGACTTCGAGGAGGTGGGACGAACCCCGCGCCACCAGACGCTCTTCGAGATGCTCGGCAACTGGAGCTTCGGCGACTACTTCAAGCGCGAGGCGATCCACTGGGCGTGGGAGTTCCTGACCGTTGAGCTGGGGATCCCCGGCGAGCGGATCGCGGCCACCACCTATCTTGACGACGAGGACGCGCGTCGGATCTGGACCGATGAGATCGGCCTGCCGCCGGAGCGCATGGCGACGTGGGGCAACCTCGCCGCCGGCGACGACCACAACTTCTGGTCGATGGGCGAGACCGGCCCCTGCGGCCCGTGCAGCGAGCTGCACTACGACCGCGGGGAGGAGCTCTCGGAAGGGCCCGAGTGCATTCCCGACCACTCGGAGAGCTGTCCCCGCTGGCTCGAGATCTGGAACCTGGTCTTCATGCAGTACGACCGATCGGCGGATGGCACGCTCACGCCGCTGCCCTTCCCCAGCGTCGACACAGGGATGGGCCTGGAGCGCATGGCAAGCGCCGTGCAGGGGGTGGACAGCAACTACCGGACCGATCTGTTCGTGCCGATCATCGACCGCCTGGCGGTGCACCTGGGTCACCGTCCCGAGGAGGTCGAGGCGGAGCGCTTCAGCTACCAGGTGGTCGCCGATCACAGCCGCGCCATGACCTTCCTGATCGGGGAGGGCGTGCTGCCCTCCAACGAGGGGGCCGGCTACGTCCTGCGCCGGATCATGCGCCGCGCGGTGCGACACCTGCGCCTGATGGGGATCCGCCAGCCGGTGCTGGCGGAGACCTGCGGAGCGGTCATCGACCTGATGGGTGGCGCCTACCCATACCTGGCCGATGGCCGTGACGCGATCCTTGCGGCGGTCGACGGCGAGGAGCGCAAGTTCGCCCGCACGCTGGAGGCGGGAAGCGAGCGGCTGGGCACACTGGTCGACGCCGCGGGCTCGGGCGGCGTCATCTCCGGCGAGGATGCCTTCCGCCTGCACGACACGTTCGGCTTCCCCATCGACCTGACCGTGGAGATC
>JALYNS010000110.1 GCA_030773035.1 Chloroflexota bacterium | reverse complement strand
GTGTCCGGGTCGGCCAGGCGGACCTCCAGGCGCTCGCCGCCCACGCGGTCCTTGAGCTCGTCGGGTGTGCCGTCGGCGATGACCTTGCCCTTGTCGATCACCGCGATGCGGTCGGCGAGGCGGTCGGCCTCGTCCAGGTACTGGGTTGTCAGGAGCACGGTGGTGCCGGCGGCCACGCGCTCCTCGATCGTCTTCCAGAGGCCGAGGCGGCTGACCGGGTCGAGGCCGGTCGTGGGCTCGTCGAGAAAGACGACGGGCGGCTTCGCCACCAGCGCCGCGGCCAGGTCGAGGCGGCGGCGCATGCCTCCGGAGTAGGTCCGGGCGAGGCGGTCGGCGGCGTCGGTGAGGTCGAAGGTCTCGAGCAGCTCGGCCGCGCGGTCGCGCGAGACGGCCTTGCCCAGGTGGTAGAGGCGGCCGACCATGTCCAGGTTCTCGCGGCCGGTCAGGTTCTCGTCTACGGCGGCGTACTGGCCGGCGAGGCCGATCTGGGAGCGCAGCCCGGGGGCGTCGGCGATCACGTCCAACCCCGCCACCCGCGCGCTGCCGGCGTCGGGGCGCAGCAGCGTGGTCAGGATCCGCACCGCGGTGGTCTTGCCGGCGCCGTTCGGCCCCAGCAGGCCCAGGACGGTGCCGGCGGGAACGCTGAGGTCGATGCCGCAGAGGGCGCGCACCTTCCCGAAGGACTTCTCCAGCCCTGTGGCCTCGATCGCGGGTTCGGCTGCCATGCCCCCAAAATAACGAGTCGCCGAAACTACTCAGATCAGCGTGCTGGTGCCCGCGGCCCGCAGCGCCAGGAACACGATCACCAGGCAGGCCACGGCCATGATCCCCATCTCGCGGCGGACGATCGCCAGCGCCACCTCGCGCTGGCGGTCCTCGGGGATCGACTGGAACTCGAGCTCCCCGAGCTCCTGCTGGGCCGCGCCGGCCCTGGTCAGCTCGGCGAGGAAGGAAACCAGCAGGGGCAAGCCGCCGTAGATGTAGTGCAGGTCGACCGCCTCGCGGCCGGTGAAGACGAGCAGCAGTCCGAGCATCACCTGCGCCACCACCGTCACCTGGGCGACCCGCAACGCGTACCAGAAGCCGACCGTCGGCCGGCGCTGGACCCAGGCGACCCCGCCCCAGACACCGGCGAGAAGATTGGCCGCGAGCAGCGCGATCCCGAAGGCGACGTGGAGGCCGATCACGCGGCCAGGTTAGGGATCGGGACCGAGGCGCATCCCGGCTCGTCATATCGGATTTCCGCACTCTGATGCGGAAAGCCACTATGTAACAGCTTGATACAAAGTGGGTGGTATAAGACTCGCTGAGCGTGCTCCAGAGCTACCTCCCCGTTCTCGTCTTCGCCGGCCTAGGGATTCTCGTGGGAGGTACGTTCGTGCTCCTCAACGGGGTCATCGGCGCCAGCCGTCCCAACCCGATCAAGCAAGAGCCCTACGAGTGCGGCCTGCCCTCGCACGTGACCAGGAGCTTCCGCTTCGGCGTCAGCTTCTACATGGTCGCGATGCTCTTCATCCTGTTTGACATCGAGGTCGTCTTCCTCTACCCCGTCGGCGCGATCCTGCAGGCGGCCGACAGCGTCTTCGTCCTGGTCGAGATCCTGATCTTCGTGGCGCTGCTGTTCGTCGGCCTGGTCTTCGTCTGGCGCCGGGGAGCGCTGGATTGGAAGTAGAGCGGCGGAAGCTTCGGGTTCCAGCTCCCGGCGAGCAGCCGAGAACACCCGACGAGTTCCGCGCCAAGCAGCTGAAAGCGCGCGACCTGCTCCGCGGCGATCTCGAAGGACGCGACCTCGAGGAGGCGGTCGAGCAGGGAGTGCTGACCACCACGCTGGAGACGGGGCTGAACGTCGCGCGCTCCAACTCGATCTTCCCCGCGACCTTCGGGCTCGCCTGCTGCGCGATCGAGTTCATGTCGATGATCAGCGCGCGCACCGACCTGGCCCGGTTCGGCGCCGAGGCGCTGCGGGCCTCGCCGCGCCAGGCCGACCTGCTGATCCTCTCGGGCCGCGTCTCGATCAAGATGGCGCCGGTCATCCGGCGGCTCTATGACCAGATGCTGGAGCCGAAGTGGGTGATCTCGATGGGCGCCTGCTCCTCCTCGGGCGGGATGTTCGCCAACTACGCCGTGGTCCAGGGGGCCGACAAATTCATGCCGGTGGACATCCACGTGCCCGGCTGCCCGCCGCGCCCCGAGGCGCTGATGCACGGCTTCAACAAGCTGCAGAAGATGATCCAGGGCCACCCCGACCTGGGCTGGCGCCAGCGCTACAACGCGATCGGCACCGAGGAGTGGGCGCGCTTCGAGCCCGGCAAGCCGGCTCCCGAGGCGCTAGAGGCCGCCGCCCGCGCCGTCGAGGGCGCCCCGGCGCTGCAGGAGGGCCCGCCTGATGCCTGACGCTCCCGGCCTGGAGCTGATCGCGCAGGGCATCAACGAGGCCCACGAAGGCACCGTGACCGAGACCGCGCTCGAGCACGGCCGCGCCACCCTGATCGTCAACCCCGAGCGGGTCACCGAGGCGCTCGTCTGGCTCCGCGACTCAGAGGAGCAGCGCTACACCTTCCTCTCCAGCCTGCACGCCGCCGACTACCTGCCGGGAACGCCGCGCTTCGCTGTCCACTACGAGCTGCTCAACCGCGACCGCGTCGAGCGCATCAACGTCAAGGCCCTGCTGCCGGACCCGGCCGCCGGCAACGGCTCCCCGATGGACGGGGAGGACGGTCCGCTGCCCGAGCTGGACAGCTGCGTCGAGCTCTTTCCGACGGCCGAGTTCCAGGAGCGGGAGGCCTACGACTTCTTCGGGATCGTCTTCCGGGGCCATCCCGATCTGCGGCGGATCCTGATGCCCGAGGACTACGTCGGCTGGCCCCAGCGCCGCGACTTCCCTGTCGGCGGCGAGCCGGTGCTGTTCACGCACAACGAGATCGAACTACCCCGCTGGTACGAGTGATGGCCGAGGAGTCCAAGGGGTCCACCGAATCCACCGAATCCCTCAGGGACGAGCCGTTCGCGACCGAGCGCGGGGTGCAGCCGGAGATCGAGGATGCCTCGCTCGGGCTGGTCCGCCAGGCCGAGACCGAGACCCGGCCGCCCGACATCGACCTCGACCTGGAGCCGGAGCAGGAGCTGCTGACGATCAACTTCGGCCCGCACCATCCGGCCACCCACGGCGTGCTGCGGCTGATCGTGACCCTGCAGGGCGAGACGGTGATCGACCTGAAGCCCGTGGTCGGCTACGTCCACACGGGGATCGAGAAGTCCTGCGAGGACAAGAGCTACTGGAAGGTCATCCCGTTCGTCGAGCGCATGGACTACCTCGCCTACTTCTTCAACATGGAGGCCTACTGCGGCTGCGTCGAGCGCCTGCTGGGGGTGGAGATCCCCGAGCGCGCCAAGTACCTGCGGGTGCTGCACATGGAGCTGAACCGGATCCACTCCCACCTGGTCTGGCTCGGCACCTCGGCCCTGGACCTCGGCGCGGTCTCGATGTTCTGGTACTGCTTCCGCGAGCGCGACAAGATCCTCGACCTATTCGAGATGTCCGCCGGCCAGCGCATGCACACGCGCTACTTCCAGATCGGCGGCGTCTTCGAGGACATCCCGCTCGGCTTCGAGCAGAAGGTGCGGGCCTTCTGCGAGGAGATGCCGAGCCGCATCGACCAGTACGAGGCGCTGCTGGACCGCAACGAGATCTTCCTGCAGCGGACCAGGAACGTCGGCATCGTCTCGCGCGAGCGGCTGCTGGAGCTGGGCGTGACGGGACCGCTGCTGCGGGCTTCTGG
>JALYNS010000109.1 GCA_030773035.1 Chloroflexota bacterium | reverse complement strand
TCTTACGGCCGCGCGGAGGATGCGCCGGACCGCGTTGATGAGCTGCCCGTATCGATCCCCGAGCGCCGCGAGGTGGTCGCTGGAGCCCTCGATATCGGCGAACAGCAGCGTCAGCTGTCCCGTCGGGAGGCGTGGGCGGAGCTGGCCGTCGATGAAGCCGACGGGCATGATCCCGTGCCGCTTGGCGGCCCGCAGGAGCTTCGTCCGAGCCCCGTCGCGGGCAGCCTCGTCATCGAACAGGACGCGGTTGAACCGCGCCAGCGCGTTGCGGACGTGGGCCTCGTCGTGGATGGGAAGGCGCCTGCGGCCGGTCGAGTCGACGTAGGCGAAGGCGCTGTCGGGCAGCCCGGCACGCTCGCGTGCACTCAGGTCGGCCATGATCGATCCATCATCGCAGACATTCCTGGCAGGTCAGGTCAGGAACTGGTGGGCGGTCGTTCGGAACCGCCGCGGAGGATCGGTGGAAGGTCGTGCGGCGAAGGGCGAGACTACCCCGTGCGAAGTCGGCGCGATCGCCAGGCGGCTCCGCCGCCGGCACCATCCATCGCGCGCCTAGGAATGAGAACGAGGCCCGCCATGCGGTCTTCCGCCTGCATGCGGTCGCGGAGCCATTCGAGCCGCCGCTCCTCGCGCAGGTGAATCAGGGCGCCGACGATGGCCGGGATCGCGAACGCGGCCATGATGAGTGTGAGTGTGAGTTCCATATCTCTCTCGATGACCTCGCCCGACGCACGTTGCGTCTGACGAGGTCGGGCCGCGAGAGCGAAGTCGACGGGTAGGCCGACCGGCTGCGCTCTCTGGCCTGCTAGGGGGATTAGGCGGCGACTGGGGCGCCGTGGAAGAGCGCCAGCTCACCGATCGAGGTGGTCAGCAGTCGAACCCGGTCGGAGACGTTCTCCTTGATCCAGGTCGCGGCGACGCTGGCCGAGTTCTGGCACTCTTCGCGAGTCTCCCAGATGCTGAGAGCGACAACCTTGTGGTTGCCGGCGTCGACCAATCCGTAGTCGACGAAGCCCGGCGACTTGACGAACATCGGGAGGATGCCCTTCTCGGCCAGGCCGGTCAGCTCGTTGAAGTCGCCCTTGATCACGTCGTACGTAGAGAGTCTGGTGTAACGCATGGTTGGTTCTTCTCCTCTGCCCCCTGATGCGGCTAAGTCGACACGAAACGGGTTCGCCGGTGGTATCCCTCTTTCGAGGGGCCAAGGGATCTATCGGTTCGCGGCCTTGCAGCCGAGGAACGCAGTGTAACACGAAACCTCTTGTGATATATTCGCGACAAGTCCGTTACAGATATGTACAGGAGTCGTACAGGTGCCAAGGATCGAGTTCGAGGCCGAGACCGAGGAGCAGCTCCTGGCGCTCGCCTGGCGCTGGGTGATGGGCCCGCCGCATCAGTCGGGCGATCCGGTCATGGACGAGGCGGACCAGGCAAAGCTGCGGAGCAAGCAGCTGGGCGAAGTGCTCAACGCGATCCAGGGGGCCGACAGCCGTCGCCTCCTGCGCGAGGTCGCGGAGCTCTCCAGCCGAAACACCGTTCTGGCACTGGATGCCGACCTCACGGCCCGATATGGGAAGCAGACCGGCACCGCCTTCGCCGGCATCGTGGCCGGGCCGAACAAGGTCATGCGGCGCGTCGCCCACCGCGACCTGATCACCTGGGACGCGGATGTCCGTGGCTATCGGATGGACCCGGCCGACGCGGAGATCGTCCTTCAGCGCTGGCCCTCGACGTAGCGCGGGGCACGCGCCTGTTGCGGTCGGGTACGCTGCCTGGCGTGGACGAGGAACTCGTCATCCGCTCGGAGCGCCTCGAGCTGCCGCTCCTCTCCCTCGACCAGCTCGACCGCCTGGCGGCGAGCGCCGGCGCCAGCCTGGCGACCGAGCTTCAGGCGACGCTGTCGCCCGATTGGCTCGACCAGGTTCGAGGGCTGGCGGCCCGGCGGGCTCAGCAGCTGCGGCTGCACCCGGAGGACGGTCCCTGGCTCCTGCGTCCGATTCTGCGTGGTGCCCCCGACGGCAGTCGTGCCGCGATCGGCTACCTGAACTTTCACGCCGGGCCCGATGAGGAAGGGATGGTCGAGGTCGGCTACTCGCTTCTGCGCGAGGCGCGCGGCCACGGGTACGCGATCGAGGCGGTGCGCGCGGCCTTCGCGTGGGCGACGCGCATCCACGGCATTCACCGTTTCCGCGCCTCCGTGGCCCCTGACAACCAGCGCTCGCTCAACCTGATCGGCAAGCTCGGCTTCCGGCAGACAGGCGACCAGTGGGACGACGAGGACGGGCTGGAGCTCGTCTTCGAGCTGGAGGTCTAGGCCGAGGGATCCTCGGACGCTGCCTCGAAGGAAGCCAGCTCGTCGGCCGGCATGCCGTACGTGTGCCGATCCTCGGGGTACGCGCCGGAGCGGACATCGGCCACGAAGGCGGCCAACGCCTCGCGGATGACCGTCGCCAGGTCCGCGTAGCGCTTGACGAAGCGCGCGGTGTGCCCCTCCGTCAGGCCGAGCAGGTCGTGGTAGACGAGCACCTGTCCGTCGCACTGCGGCCCGGCACCGATCCCGATGGTCGGGATGGTCAGCGCCTCGGTGATGCGCGCGGCGACCGGCGTGGGCACCGCCTCCAGCACGATCGAGTAGCAGCCAGCCTCCTGCAGCGCCAGCGCGTCGGCGACGAGTCGCTTCGCCTTGGCGGCGGTCCGGCCCTGGGCCTTGTAGCCGCCCAACGCGGTCACGGATTGCGGCGTCAGGCCGATGTGGCCCATCACCGGGATCCCCGACTCGACGATGGCCGCCACCCGGGGCAGCATCCGGCCCGCGCCCTCGAGCTTGACCGTATCGGCACCGCCCTCCTTGACGAATCGAATCGCGTTGCGCACCGCGTCGGCATCGGAAACCTGGTAGGAGCCGAACGGCATGTCGCCGACGACCAGGCAATGGCGCACGGCGCGCGACACCGATCGGGTCATGAACAGCATCTCGTCCATGGTCACCGGGACCGTCGAATCGTGGCCGAGCACCACCATGGCGGCGCTGTCGCCGACCAGCACGACATCCATCCCCGCCGCCTCGGCGAGCCTGGCGCCGGCGGAGTCGTAGGCCGTCACCATCGCGATCCGGGTGCCCTGCCGCTTCATCTCGGCCAGCTCGGTGATGGCGAGCTTGCCGGGAACCTGCGCGTCGCCGACGTTGGTGTGGCTGGTGGTCATGGGCTATGCCTCTGCGTCGAGGCGCACATTGTCTATCAGACGCGTCGATCCGACCACCAGCGCTGCGGCGAGCGTCGGCCCATCCAGGTCGGCCTCGGCCACGTAGTCGACCCGCAGGCCCGGCTCGGCGTCGAGGACCGCGCGAGCGGCACGCACCGGATCCTCCCCCGACCGATGCGCCAGGAGCCCCTCGCTGAGTGCGCGCGGCAGGGCGAGAGCGATCGCTCGCTCGTCCGGCGACAGGAAGACATTGCGGCTGGAAAGCGCAAGGCCGTCAGGGTCCCGGATGATGGAGCAGGCGACGATCTCCACCGGCAGCTCCAGGTCGCGGACGAGCTGCTTGACGACGGCCACCTGCTGCGCGTCCTTCCGGCCGAAGTACGCGCGTTGGGGCTGCACCAGGAGGAAGAGCCTGGTGCAGATCGTGGCGACCCCGCGGAAATGCCCCGGGCGCGCCGCTCCCTCCAGGTAGGTGCCGACCTTGCCAGGGTCGACCCAGGTGTCGAATCCATCGGGGTACATCTCTTCGGTCGACGGCACGAAGAGGAGGTCGACCCCGGCGCGCTCGGCGGCCGCAATGTCACGCGCCTCGTCGCGGGGATAGTGGTCCAGGTCTTCGCTGCGGCCGAACTGGGCCGGGTTGACGAAGAGGCTGGCCACGACGATGTCGCTCGCCTCCCGTGCGGCGGCGATCAGCGACAGATGCCCCGCGTGAAATGCGCCCATGGTCGGTACCAG
This sequence comes from Chloroflexota bacterium, assembly GCA_030773035.1. GTDB lineage: Bacteria > Chloroflexota > Limnocylindria > QHBO01 > QHBO01 > CF-167. The sequence goes on along the minus strand of JALYNS010000109.1, from coordinate 2,473 downwards.
CCCGATCTGGGCACCTCGTCCTCGCTCCGGATGCAGGGCAGCTCGCAGCTCGGAGACCGTGCGGATCACCCTCACGCGCGCGTCGCCTCGGCCAGCGCGCGATAGAGCGGCATCAGGTCCGGCGCTCGCTCCTCCAGCGCGCGGAGGTGCGCCTCGACGGTGGACCAATCACCGCGCGCGATCGGTCCGGTCAGGACGAAGCCGTTCTCGATCGTCCTGGTCATGAGCGGCAGCAGCGCCTCGGGTGGCGCGTGGCTCTCCTCCAGCAGCCGAGCGGCCGCCGCGTGGAGGGTCACCAGGAAGTTGCTGGCCATCGCCGCGCCGGCGTGATAGAGCGGCTTGTCCGCATCGGCGAGGTCGAAGGGGCGCAGGCCAAGGGTATCCGCCAGCCAGCGGGCCGCCTCCCGGGCCTCATCGCTCTCGGCGGTCACGGCCGCCCAGGCCCCGTCGAGCTGCTCCGGCCCGAGCTCGCGGGTGAGGGTCTGCAGAGGATGGACGCTGAAGCGCCGGGTATGGGGATCAAGGGCCCGGAGCGAAGTGGCGCCGCTGACGTGGGCCACCCATGGACCGATCGGGACCTGTTGTGCCACGCCGGCGATCGCCGCATCGGGCACGGCGAGGATGATGAGGTCCGCATCGGCCACCGCTTCGCGACCGCTGCTGACGGCCAACCCGCGCTCAGCCAGGCGTGCCGCGATGGCGCTCCCGGCTCGCCCGGTGCCGACCACCCGGACCGTGCTGATCATGCGGGGGAGTCTGCCACACCCCAGCGCTCAGCCTTGGTGTGGCAGGCCCGCCCGCGGGCTAGGCCGCGACGCTGACAGTCCGCTCCTCCGAGCCGCGCAGGACGGTGAGTGGCAGCGGCGCGTCGCTGGCCAGCGAGCCCATCGCCTCGAACAGGTCGTCCGCGGTCGTCACCGGCTTGCCGGCTGCGGCCACGATCAGGTCGCCCTCGGCGATCCCGGCCTTGGCCGCTGGGGAGCCGTTCTCGACGTCGCGAACCAGCAGACCGTCGCGCTCCTCGAGGCCCACCGCGCGGCGCAGCTGACGGGCGACATGCGCTGGGGCGAGCCCCAGGCCGAGCCGTCGCTTCTTCGGCGACTCACCGCGGCCCAGCGCAGCGACCCGGTCGCGCAGCCCGGCGTCTGAGGCGATCGCCTGGTAGAAGCCGCTCCCGAGGCGGTTGGTGTTGATGCCGAGCAGCTTGCCGTCGCCGTCGACGATCGGGCCGCCGGATGAACCCGGCAGCAGGGGAGCGGTGTGCTCGACCGCGCCCGCCACGCGGCGACCGCGCGGGCCCCGGAACGCTCGACCGATGCCGGAGACGTAGCCGACCGTGACGCGCAGCCCGTTCCCCGCCGGGTTGCCAATCGCCACCACCGGCGAGCCGATTCCGAGTGCCGTGCCGTCTCCCCAGGCAATCGCGGGCGCATCGCCGGTGTCGACCCCGATCACGGCCAGGTCGCCGTCGCCATCGGCGCCCAGGACCTTGCCCTCGGCCTCGCGACCATCGGCGAAGAAGACGTGGATCTCGTCGCCGTGCAGGTTGTGCGCGTTGGTCAGGACCTTGCCCTTCTCGACCACCACGCCCGACCCGCCGCGCCATCGGTTTCCTATCCCGACCGTCGAAGCGCCCGCCGTTGATGCGACCGATGCGATCGCCTTGCCGAGCTCATCCATGGGACCCATCGGTGCATTCTCCATCTGGTAGCGTGTGACTTGCAATGCGCAAGTTACCACCTGCGGACCGCCTGTCAAGGCCGATGCCGTACGATCCCGTCATGGCTGCCCACGACTCACCGCTGGCCGCCGCGCTCGAGCGGGTGGGGGACCGATGGAGCCTCCTGCTGGTCGAGGCCCTTCTGCCCGGTCCACGCCGTTTCGGCGAGCTGGAGGAGGCCGTGAGCGGGATCGCGCCGAACATCCTGGCGGATCGGCTGCGGCGCCTCGAGACGGAGCGGATCGTCTCCGCGACGCCCTATTCGGCGCGGCCGCCGCGGTTCGCCTACGCGCTCACCGATGAGGGTGCCGAGCTCGCCGGCGCGCTGCGCCTCCTCGCCGATTGGGGTTCGCGCTCATCCCGCGAATCCGAGCCGCTGCGCCACGCCTCGTGTGGCACGCCTGTCGAGGCGCGCTGGTACTGCCCCACCTGCGACCGCCCCGTCGAGGGCCGCGAAGCGGAGCAGGTCCGCCGGGTCTAGAGCTCATGCGCAGGCTCTAGTCGCCACGGTGCTACATCGACACTTGAGGCAGTCGGGACGGGGGTTCAGCACGTCGTCCTAGTCGCACGGCTGCTGGGGCGGCGCTTGGCGATGCCGTCATGCAACCACGTAGCACTGGGGCGACTAGGCGGCATCTGCACTTGGCGCCGCTGCTCTTGACATGTGACTAATCGGTCACATATAGTCCTCGGGTGGATGAAGAGATCTTCCGCGCCCTAGCCGATCCCAGCCGGCGTGGCCTGCTCGACGCG
>JALYNS010000108.1 GCA_030773035.1 Chloroflexota bacterium | reverse complement strand
CGACTCTCTGAGTTACCGCCGCGCACGAATTGGCGCGGGCGACGCGCCGGTCATGCTAGCAGATAGGCGCGCGAGGACCTCCACCAGGACCCTGTGCTCAATCTCCAGCACGCGCTCGCCAAGCTCGACCGCGCTCTCCCCGGGACGCACCGCAACGCGCACCTGCTCGATCGCTGGGCCTCCGTCGAGCAGGGGCGTCACGTCATGGATGGTCACGCCGGTCTCCGTGTCGCCGGCCTTCAGGACGGCGGTGTGCACCGCCAGGCCCATCATCCCCCGGCCCGCATGGCGCGGCAGCAGCGAGGGGTGGATGTTGATGGTGCGTCCGTCGAACGCGACGAAGTAGGAAGAGCGCAGGAGCTGGTCATAGCCGGCCAGCAGGGTCAGCTCGCAGCCGGCCTCCTTCAGCGCCTGACCGATCGCCGCGTCCCGGGCCTCGGCATTGGGGAAGTCGGAGCGCGGCATCAGGCGCCATGCCACCCCACGCCGCGCCGCGACCTCCAGCGCCCGAATGCCCGGCCGGTTGGCGATCACCAGGATCGGCTCGACTCCGGGCAGCCGCCCGTCGGCGACGGCATCCAGCACCGCCTCCAGGTTCGAGCCCCGCCCCGAAACCAGGATGGCGAGCCGCATCGGCCTAGACGAAGGAGACGCGGGCAGATCCGGGCGCGATCGGCACCACGGTGCCAACCCGGCGAACCTCCGGCAGCGCCGCCTGGGCCACTCCCGCCAGCTCGGGCCGCACCACGCAGGTGAGGCCGATCCCCAGGTTGAAGGTGTGGACCATCTCGTCGTCGCCGATATCCCCGCGCTCCTGGATCAGGCTGAAGATGAGCGGCACCGGCCACGACCCCAGCTCGACCTCGACCCCGACGTCGAGCGGCAGCGTGCGCGGGATGTTGTCGATCCAACCGCCACCGGTGATGTGGGCGAAGGCCAGCGCGTCACCCCCTGCGGCACGCAGTGCGCGACGCAGGATCCGGATCTCGTCGAGGTAGGACCGATGCGGCTCGAGCAGCTCATCCCCGATCGTGCGCTCCAGGCCTGGCGCGCTCCGCGCCCAGTCTTCCTCGCCGAAGACCCGACGAGCGAGCGAATAGCCGTTCGTGTGCAGCCCGCTCGACGGCAGGCCGAGCAGCGCGTCACCGGCGCGCACCCCCGACCCGTCGATCAGCTCGGCGCGGGCCACGACGCCCACGATGAAGCCGGCGAGATCGAAATCGTCGGCGCGGTACAGGTCGGGCAGCTCGGCCGTCTCACCGCCCACGAGGGCCACGCCGGAGGCGGCGCAGGCGTTGGCGATCCCGGTCACGATCTCCGCCGCCACCTCGGCGCGCAGCCTGCCCACCGCGAGGTAGTCAAGGAAGAAGAGCGGATCGGCCCCCTGCACCGCGATGTCGTTGATGCAGTGGTGAACCAGGTCGATCCCGATGCTGTCGTAGCGAGCCAGCTCGATGGCGACCTTCAGCTTGGTGCCAACACCATCGGTCGAGGCGACCAGCACCGGTTCGGGGTGCGTGCTCGTGTCGAATTGGAAGAGGCTGCCGAAGCCGCCGACCCCACCGATCACGGCGGGCGTGGCGGTGGTGGCCGCGGCACGGGCGATCAGGTCGACCGCGCGACGCGCCTCCGCCAGGTCGACCCCGGCGTCGCGATATCGGTCACCCATGCGGGTCAGCCCCGCTCGAGCGCGAACTTGTCGACGTCGAGCGGAACGTCGACCGGGTAGTTGCCGTCGAAGCAGGCGGTGCAATGACGACGCTCGTCACCGCCGACCGCTGCCAGCAGCCCCTCCTGCGACAGGTAGCCGAGCGTATCCGCCCCGATCTGGCTCCGGATCCCGTCGAGCGACAGATTGGCGGCGATCAGCTCCGCACGACGGCCGGTGTCGACCCCCATGTAGCACGGGTAGCGCATCGGCGGCGAGTGAACCCGCACGTGAACCTCCCGCGCCCCCGCCCGCCGCAGCATGGCAACGATCGGGGCTGTGGTGGTGCCGCGCACGATCGAGTCGTCGACGACAACCACCCGCTTGCCGGCAAGCACCTCGGGCAGCGGATTGAACTTCAACCGGACCGACGCTTCGCGCGAGGTCTGACCCGGCTGGATGAAGGTCCTGCCCACGTATCGGTTCTTGATCAGCCCCTCTCGGAACGGCAGCCCGGATTGCTCCGCATAGCCGATGGCGGCCGGGACCGCGGAGTCCGGCACCGGGATCACCAGGTCGGCATCAGCCGGCTGCTCGATCGCCAGGCGTCTCCCCATCCGCAGCCGGGCTTCGTACAGCAGGCGCCCGCCGATGACGCTGTCGGGTCGGGCCAGGTAGACGAACTCGAAGACGCACAGCCGCTCCCTGGCATCGCTTGCCTCTGCGCTGACTCCTGGCCGCGCGGCATGGACGCCCTCCTCGTCGATGGTCAGGATCTCGCCGGCCTCCACGTCGCGAACGAAGACCGCGCCCATGACATCGAGGGCGACGCTCTCCGAGGCCACCGCCCATCCCGCCGGACGCCCGTCGGCGTGGTGCAGGCGGCCGAGCGCAAGCGGCCGGAAGCCAACGGGATCGCGCGCCGCGATCAGGGCGCGCGGGGTCAGCATGGTGAAGGTGAACGCTCCGGCGGCCCGATGAAAGGCATGTTCGACGCGCTGCGCCCAGCTGCGGCCGGGAGCGTGCGCGATCAGCTTGGCGAGCACCTCGGTGTCGCTGGCCGTGACGAACTCAACCCCCTGCTCGGTCAGCGCGTCGCGCAGCCAGGTGGCGTTGGTGAGGTTGCCGTTGTGGCCGAGCATCAGCTCGCCGAGCTCGCTGTCGGCGTACACGGGTTGAACGTTGGGGAGGCTGTTCGAGCCGGTGGTGCTGTATCGGGTATGCCCGATTGCCAGGCGCGCGGCGTGGCCGTCTGGGAGCCCCTCCTGGTCAGCCTCCAGGCGCGCCAGCGTCTCCTCGTCGAAGACCTGGCCGACCAGCCCGAGGCGCTTGTGGAGAGACAGCCGTGCCCCATCCGAGACGGCGATGCCCGCCGACTCCTGGCCGCGGTGCTGGAGGGCGTGCAGGCCGAGGGCGGTGAGGTGGGCAACCTGCAGGCCCGGGGCGTAGACACCGACCACGCCGCATTCCTCGCGCGGTCCGTGCGGCTCGTAGCGTGGCAGCTCGGCGAGGTGCAGTCCCGCCTTGGATGGGGGATCTGGCAGGGCCGTCCGTCGCACCGATATCAGCGTGCGCGGGAGGGTCGGGCCACGGGACCGATGATACCGGAGCCAGCGAGCGATCGGCGGCCCACCGGGACCAAGGTACCGGCCTGGTACGGCACCGCACCGCACCAAGTGCCCGACCGGCTCGTCCCCGAGCTCGGGAGCGAAACGGGATGACGATCGGGTCATGGCAGCCGCAGCCGGCCCCGGGCATGCTCGGATCATCGATCTGGCATCACTCAGGAGTGGTCCGTCCTTGTTCCGACTCATCCGGGCGCTCGGCTTCCTGGCCCCTGTTCCGGTCGTCCTGCTGATCATCGTTGCGCTCCTGGTCGTGCCTGGCGCCGACGCGCGCCAGCTGCTCACCTTCGGAACGCTGACCGCCCTGGCCGCCGGCGGCGGCGCGACCCTGATGGCGCTGGCGAGCGGCAGCTACGTCACCTGGCGCATGGGCCGCCTGGCGCGGGCGCTGGAGGCGACGCTGGACACCGATCGTCCGATCCGGCTGCGCGTGGCAGGCGCCCATGCCGAGCGGAGGCTGGCCCGCGCCTTCAACGCTGCCAGCGACGCCCTGGTGCAGGTCGAGGCTCGCGCAGCCCACGACCGGCTGACGGGGGTGGCCAACCGCGAGACCCTCCTCAGCACGCTGAACTCCGAGATCGAGCGCGCCACGCGGCATCACAAGTGGCTGTCGCTGGCATTCATCGATATCGACCGCTTCAAGCCGATCAACGACACCTACGGGCACCACACCGGCGACGCCGTCCTGCGCGAGATCGCCGGGCTGATCCGCGACAACATCCGGGCGAGCGACCTCTTCGGCCGATACGGCGGAGAGGAGTTCATGCTGATCCTGCCCGAGACGAACCCGGAGGACGCCACGGTCGTGGCCGAGCACCTGCGCAGGCTGGTAATGGAGCATCGCATGCAGGTCGCGGCCCAGCAGCCGATGCGTGTGACGATCAGCATCGGAGTGGCTGGCGACGTCGGCTCACAGCTGCAGGCTGATCGCCTGGTCGACCAGGCCGATGCGGCGATGTACGCCGCCAAGTCGCTCGGGCGCAACCGCACATACCGGTACCGGGCCGTCGACGAAAACGCTCCGGTTCGCCGCGCTCCGATCTCGGCGGAGCGGCGGGCCGCGGCGACGGCGATCGGACAGTGGGCCAGTGACACGGCGGCCGAAGCGCTGGCATCGGTCCTGGCACCGCAGCCGCACCATCGCGGCCAACCGTCGGACATGATCGCGTCGCTGGCGACCGGGATCGCGCTGGAGCTCGGCCTCCCGCGCGAGGAGATCGAGCGAATCCGGATCGCAAGCCTGCTCCACGACCTCGGCAAGCTCGCCGTTCCGACCGAGATCCTCGACAAGCCGACCACGTTGTCGGAACACGACTGGCAGGCGATCGGCGAGCACCCCCGCATCGGGCAGGTGATCCTGGAGGAGGCGTCATCGCTGCGCGAGGCGGTGCCGGTCGTGCTCCACCACCACGAGCACTTCGATGGCAGCGGCTATCCCCACGGACTGCGCGGCAAGGAGATCCCGCTCGGGGCGCGCATCGTGGCGGTCGCAGACGCGTACCACGCCATGATCCACGATCGACCCTACAAGACAGCCCGCGACCACCAGGAGGCCCTGCGCGAGCTCCGCGTGAACGCCGGTACCCAGTTCGATCCGGAGATCGTCAACCTGTTCTGCCAGCTCTTCGCGGCGGGCGTACCGCCCGACGGCCTGGCCGAGGTCTACACCCTCCACCAGCGGGCGCGGGATGGGCTGCACCAGATCGCGCCGGCCGACGCGGTCAGAGTCCTGGGCGTGGCCTCCCCGGAGCCCACGCACGGGCACCCGCACGGCAACGGGCGCAAGCGTCCCGGGCGGAAGGCCGCTGCCAGCGGCGCGCCCGATCAGCTGCCGGTCGACAAGGCCGCCAGCTAGCTCCGGCTAGAAGGGGGACGTCCAGGCAGCTCGCAGCTGTTGGAGGCTGAAGTCGCGCTGACCATCACCGGCCGCGATCTCCAACCGGTCGCCGCCGGCCACGCCCAGGCGGCTGACTCCAACGTCGGCCTCCTGCGCAGCGGCAACGACCGCGGCCTCGGCTTCGGGCCGGATGGCTACCACCACCCTCCCGCCGCGCTCCCCGAAGAGGCTCGCCGTCGGGAGCGTGATCGCCCGCGCCGGGAGCGCGATGCTGGCACCGAGCGACGAATGGATCGCCAGCCTGGCCAGCGCCACGCCGAGTCCACCCACCGAGGTGTCGTGCGCGCCTGTCAGCAGTCGCCCGGCCGACAGCTGCCCCAACAGCCCGACCAGCCGCGCGGCGGCCGCGAGATCGAGTGACGGCTCCCCGCCAAATCGACCCCGCCGCCAGGCGAGCTCCGAGGCTGCCAGCGCACCGGCGTCCCAGGCCGGCGCCCCGAGCAGCCAGATGGCGTCGCTTGGTCCCCAGCGCATCGGGACGGCCAGGGATCGATCGCGCAGCAGCCCGACCGTGCCGATCACCGGGGTCGGCAGGATCGGCCCATCCGGCGTCTCGTTATAGAGGCTGACGTTGCCCGACGCGATCGGCAGGCCGAGGGTGCGACAGGCGTCCGCCATGCCGCGCACGGCCTCGGCCAGCTGCCAATAGCCGGCCTCCTCCTCGGGCGAGCCGAAGTTCAGGCAGTTGGTGATCCCGATCGGGGTGGCGCCGCTGCACGCGACGTTCAGCGCGCCCTCGACCACCGCCGCCGCGCCGGCCAGGTACGGGTCGAGCGCGCCGATGCGGCCGGGGCCGTCGAGAGAGAGTGCGATCGCGGCGGCGGTGCCCTTGATGCGCAGCAAAGCGGCGTCGCCGGCCCCGGGCCCGACGACGGTGTTGGTACCGTTCATGTGGTCGTAGCGGCGCCAGATCGGCTTCCGGCTGCGCGCATTGGGGCAGGCCAGCAGCTCCAGCAGCGTGCTCGCCGAGGGGCTCTCGGCGGCCAGCTCGTTCAGTCCCTCGGCCGGTCGTGCGACGAGGCCAGCCGGCGGCGCGGACGGAGGCGTGTAGCGCGGCGCGTCGTCGGTCAGCGCGCGCCCGGGCACCAGGCAGACCACCCGACCCTCGGCCAGCGCCCGCACCATCGGCTCGGCGATGACCCGCCCGATCGTCACCGCGTGCAGCTCGTAGCGCGCGAAGACCGCCTGCACCTCGACCTCCCGTCCGGCCCGCACGACCAGCAGCATCCGCTCCTGCGACTCACTGAGGAGCACCTCGTACGGGGTCATCTGGGGCTCGCGACGTGGCACCAGGTCGAGGTCCACCTCCGCTCCGCAGCCGCCGCGCGCGGAGATCTCCGCCAGGGCGCACGTCAGGCCGGCGGCGCCGAGATCCTGCATCGCCACCACGGCGTCCAGGCCGGCGAGCTCGAGGCACGCTTCCATCAGCAGCTTCTCCAGGAACGGATCGCCGACCTGCACGGCCGGCCGCCGCTCGTCGCGATCGTCGCCGAGCAGGGCGGACGCGAAGCTGGCGCCCTGGATCCCGTCCCGGCCGGTCGAGGCACCGACCAGCAGCAGGGCGTTGCCGGGCCCCGCCGCGCGCGCCAGCGTGATCTCGTCGTGCCGCGCGATGCCCACGCACATGGCGTTGACGAGCGGGTTGCCGTTGTAGGTCGCGTCGAAGCCGAGCTCGCCGCCAACATCGGGGATGCCGATGCAGTTGCCGTAGCCGGCGATGCCGGCGACCACGCCGCCGAGCAGGTAGCGGTTCCTGGTCGCCGCTGCCGCGTCGGTTCGGCCGGTGGCATCCTCGGCCGGGTCGAGCGGGCCAAAGCGCAGCGAGTTCAGGAGGGCGATCGGGCGCGCCCCCATGGTGAAGATGTCGCGGATGATGCCGCCCACCCCGGTCGCCGCCCCCTGGTAGGGCTCCACCGCGCTGGGGTGGTTGTGCGACTCGACCTTGAAGACCACCGCAAGCCCGTTTCCGATGTCGATCGCGCCGGCGTTCTCGCCCGGACCGACCAGGACCCGATCGCCACGCGTGGGAAGGTCGGCCAGCAGCAAGCGCGAATGCTTGTAAGCGCAGTGCTCGCTCCACATCGCCCCGAACATGCCGAGCTCGACGCTGTTGGGCTCCCGCCCGAGGGCCGCAACCACCATGCCGTACTCCGACTCCGTCAGCCCGTGGCGCTCCGCGGGGGCGGCGATGGTCACGGGCGGTCAGGCTCGCCAGAGGCGGGTCAGGGAGCCGATCACCACGATCAGGCCGGCCAGCAGGAAGATGATTCCACCGGGTGAGAGCGTCCTGAGCATCTGCACCAGGTCGCGGCCAGGCTCGCCCAGCAGCTCGACCAACAGGAAGAGGAGCACCAGGCCGAGGCCCCAGGCGAGGGCGATGACGAGCCCCAGGCGCTGGAGCCTCCCCGGAGCAGCGCGCACGAATCCCGCCGCCGCCAGCGCCACCAGGATGAGCAGCAGGACCGGGACCGGGGCGGCCAGGCCGAAGTAGGCGGCGTCGGTCGGCGGGCCGCTCGGATAGGCGAGCCAGAACGCGAGCCGATAACCGCCCGGCGCGCCGAACGAGCGATCCCATAGCGACGCGCCGCCGAAGGCGAAGGGGAGCAGCCAGGCGGCCAGCAGGCCGGCTGCGCCGATCAGCAGGACGACGGGACCGAGGATCGCCCGATACGAGCCGGACCGCGCGGCGCGAGCCTCGATCACGCCGGGATCGGCTGGCCGCAGGTTGGCGCCGCAGTTCTGGCAGAAGGCGACGCCGGCACGGTTGTGCGTGCCGCAGCGGGGACATGCCTGCGTGCCGTCGGGAGGGGTCGGTCGCTCGACTGCGGCGGGCGCGCCGGGCGCCATCAGCCGTTGCCCGCAGCTCCGGCAGAAGGCGATTCCTGGCCGGTTGTCGGTGCCACAGCGCGGACAGCGCGTCCCCTCGCCGAGTGGCGTGGCAGGCACCGCATGGGCGGGCATTGCGTCAGGGCTCGCTGGAGCGGGCGGCGGCGGGACGACCCAGGCCTCCGCCTCGCTGGGCGCCTGGGGCGATGCCTCGGGGGCTCCGTCCTCCGGCTCGTCGCGCGCCTCGTCAGGGGGCTGCTCGGCCGCAGCATCGGCCGGGTCCCGCTCGTCATCGGGCATCGGGCGATGAACCTCCACCTGGACCGTTTCGGAGGCCCCAGATCATAGCCGACGCTCGGCAACCGCCGGCTGTGCGACGAGCCACTCGTCGAGGGAGTGAAGGAGGCGCAGGCCATCGGTCCCGCCGACCTCGGCCTCCCCGGCGCGCTCCGGATGCGGCATCAGCCCCAGGATGTTGCCCGCCGCATTGGTCAAG
>JALYNS010000107.1 GCA_030773035.1 Chloroflexota bacterium | reverse complement strand
GCCTACCTGGGGCAGAAACGATTCAGCATCGAGGGGCTGGATGTCATGGTCCCGATGCTCGACACGCTGCTCGCCGGAGCGGGCGCCGCCGGCGCGCAGGACGTGGTGATCGGGATGGCCCACCGTGGCAGGCTCAACGTGCTGGCGCACATCGTGGGAGTCAGCTACGAGGCGATCCTTGCCGAGTTCGAGGCGGGCCGCGGCGGGACCGACGCCCTCGTCCCCAAGGGCGGCCTTGACGATGTGAAGTACCACCTCGGCGCGGACGGCACCTACACCACGCCAACCGGCGGGAAGCTCCACGTCACGCTCTCGCCCAACCCGAGCCACCTCGAGGCGGTCAACCCGGTGGTCGAGGGCCACGCCCGTGCCCAGCAGTCGGATCGCAGCGCGGCCGTGGCGACGCACGACCCGGATCGGACCGTCCCGATCCTGATCCACGGCGACGCGGCCTTCGCGGCCCAGGGCGTGGTGGCCGAGACCTTCAACATGGCGCGCCTGGTCGGCTACTCCACCGGCGGCACGCTGCACCTGATCGCCAACAACCAGGTCGGCTTCACCACCGAGCCCAACGAGGGGCGCTCGACGACCTACTCGAGCGACCTGGCCAAGGGCTTCGACGCGCCGATCATCCACGTCAACGCCGACGATCCAGAGGCCTGCCTGGCCGCCACCCGCCTGGCCGGCATGTACCGCGACAAGTTCCACGGCGACGTGGTGATCGACCTGGTCGGCTACCGCCGCTACGGGCACAACGAGGGCGACGAGCCGGCCTACACGCAGCCGCTGATGTATGGGGCGATCGCCGCTCATCCGAGCGTTCGCGAGCTCTATCGATCCAGCCTGGCGGAGGCCGGCATCGTCTCGGCCGAGGAGGCCGATGGCTGGGCCACGGCAGCCGCCAAGGACCTCGCCACGCGCCAGGCCGCGGTCCGCCGCAAGCACGCCGAGCCGCAGCTCGACCGGGGAGAGGAGGCCATCTCGCCCGACGAGGCCCCTGAGCCGGTCACGGCCGTCAGCGCAGAAGCGTTGCGGGCGCTGAACGTGGCGCTCATGGCCACGCCGCCCGGATTCACGTTGAACCCGAAGCTGGTCAAGCAGCTCGAGCGGCGGCTGACGGCGTTTGACGACACCGAACCGCGCATCGAGTGGGCACAGGCCGAGGCGCTCGCCCTTTCCTCGCTGCTTCTCGAGGGCAGCCCGATCCGGCTCACCGGGCAGGACACCGTGCGCGGCACCTTCAGCCAGCGCCACCTGGCCCTCCACGACGCGCGCACGGGCGAGGTGCACGTCCCGATCCAGCAGCTGGCCGGTGCAAGCGCCAGCTTCGAGCTCCACAACAGCCCACTCTCCGAGTACGCCTGCCTGGGCTTCGAGTACGGCTACGCAACCACCGCGCCCGAGGCGCTGGTGCTGTGGGAGGCGCAGTACGGCGACTTCGTGAACGGGGCAGAGATCATCGTCGACCAGTTCATCATCGCCGGGCTGGCCAAGTGGCGGCAGACGTCGCGCCTGACCCTGCTCCTCCCGCATGGCTACGAGGGCTCGGGACCCGAGCATTCATCCGCGCGGCTGGAGCGCTTCCTGGCGCTCGGCGCCGAGGGCAACATTCGGGTCACCTACCCGACCACGCCGGCACAGTACTTCCACCTGCTGCGCCGCCAGGCGCTGCATGCCGACCTGCGCCCGATGGTGGTCATGACGCCCAAGTCGCTGCTGCGCCTGCCGCAGGCGACCTCGTCGCTTGCTGACCTGACCGACGGTGCGTTCGCATCGGTCCTGGACGACCCGGCCGTTGTCTCGGCCGATGGCGTCCGCCGCGTGATCCTGTGCAGCGGAAAGCTGTATTACGACCTCGCCGGCGCGCCACTCCGCGCCGACCAGGCGGACCTGGCGATCGTGCGCCTCGAACGCCTCTACCCGTTCCCCACCGAGGAGCTGGAGACGACCCTGGCCGGTTACCCCGGCGTCGAGCACGTGGCGTGGGTCCAGGAGGAGCCGCGGAACATGGGCGCACGCAAGTTCGTGCTGCCCAAGATCCGCCATCTCGTCCCGTTCCGCATCCCGCTGGGCGACATCAGCCGCCCCGAACGGTCACGCCCGGCCGAGGGCTACCCCGCAGCGCACCTGATCGAGCAGGCGCGCATCGTGCGCGAGGCGCTGACCGGCTAGGTCACCGGTGCCGGAGTCGGCTTCGGGCCGACCATGGCAAGCACGATCCCCAGCAGCAGCCCTCCTCCGAGCGCGGCCAGCGGAGTCCACGACCCCACCAGCATCAGCGAGAAGGTGATCAGCGCCAGCGCCGAGCCGAGACCGAAGATGAGGCCTCCCAGGACGGCCCAGGCA
>JALYNS010000106.1 GCA_030773035.1 Chloroflexota bacterium | reverse complement strand
CGTGTAGCGGATGTACATCTCGCCTTCATGGGCCATCGCGCTCGCGGTCGCCGGCGCGATGGGCGCCGTGATCGGCCTTGCTATTGCTGCGCACCGCGGCCTCATCGCCGCCCCCGAGCGCCCCCTCGCGCAGGTCGCTCACCTCCTGGGCGGCGGTTTGGCCGGCTTCATGGCCTTGGCGTTCTGGCCGGCCTGGCCGCTCCTGGCAGCCGTGGTCGGCATGCTTGGGATCCAAGCGGCACGGACCGGGCGCATCGTAGACATCGGGCTACTGCTGTCGGGCTTTGGGGTCAGCTGGACATTGCTGGGCGGCCTTGCCACATTGAACGACCTGATCGATCCGGCCGTCACCTCACCGGGCTCTGCCCTGCGGTTTGCGGTGGGGGTTGGCGTCCTCCTTGCGGGCCTGACCGTTGCGATTGCCCGACGGGACTCGAATCGCTAGAGCTCCCCCGACTCCATCATCCGCTTCAGGTTGACGAGGCCATGATCCCAGCTCTTGCCGTACCAGCGCGTGAACATTCCGCCGAACAGCTTGGCGGGTCCGCTCATTGACAGCTCGATATTGGACTCCACCCGCGTCCCGCCGTCGACCGGCTCGAAAGTCAGCATCGCATCGAATGGGGCGTTCTTCGAGGTGCCCTTCATGCCAGCCCGATGCGGCGGCTCATATACCGTCGTCACCGCGTCGTTCTCGGTGGTCATCTGGCCCATCTTCACGCGGGCGCGCCGCGTGGATCCCACACCGTGCGGCGGCGGCGATGTCCACCACTCCTTCACGTTGCCCGGGAACCACTTCCCCGTGTTCTCGACATTGGTCAGGACGGCGAAGACGTCCTCGATTGGCCGATTGATGACGATCGAGCTGTGAACGGCGTAGCCCGTGGATTCAGCCATCGGCGCCGATGCCAACAGCGGCCTCCACGCGAGGCGGCCCGGCGTCGATCCGGCGGCGCATCACCGGCACATCCCAGTTCGACCAGTCCGACTCGATCCACCATGTGGCGCCGGCATCGGCCCAGGGCTTGACCTCGGCCGCCGCGGCCGCGCCGTCATCGGCCGAGGTCGTGCCCTCCATGATGATGTCGAAGCCCTCCAGGCTGCGTCGTGCGCCGATCCAGTCGCGCATCTCCGCCAGCTGCTCCGGTTCCTGCGGCCGCGCCAGGCCCTCTGCCCCGCGCTGCGGCAGCCAGTACGGCAGCAGGCCGTCATAGCGCAGGACGCGGCTCATCGACCGCTCGCTCGGCCATCCGCCGACCACCCATATCGGGATCCGTGGTCGCTGCACCGGGGTCGGACGGAACGCCATCGGCTCGAACTGGTACTGCATGCCCTGATACCCGAACGGCTCGCCGGTCCACAGCCCGATGAGGATCTCCAGCGCCTCGTCGAGCCGCTCCGCCCGGATCTTCCGGTCGGCCTCCTCGCCCAGCGCCGTGACGCCGCGGTCGTCCGCTGCCCCGAGGCCAACGGGCAGGATCAGCCGCCCGTTCGACAGCCGATCGACCGTGGTCGTTTGACGTGCCAGGTTCCAGGGCCGTCGCCGCGATGGCGGCGTGAGAATCGCGCCAAGCTGCACGCGCTCAGTGGCCATGGCCATGGCTCCCATCAGCGCCCACGGATCGTAGGTCTCGATGTCATCCCCGACGTGGACGCCGTCCCAGGTGAAGACCGCATCCCAGCCGGCCGCCTCCGCGGCACGTGCCAACTCGATCTGCTCGCGCGCCTCGCCGCCGGTGACGATGAACCCGTACTTCACGACCCGATGCTACCCGCGGCGGAAAAGGCTAGGTCGGGGTTCCTTCGCCCGCGCCAGGCCGGGACTCAGCCAACGCGATCCGGACGGCCCGGCCCAATGCGTCGTAACTCGGGTTGGTCAAGGTGACGTGGAGTTCAGCCACGCTACCGCGCCCTCCCTCCAATCGCCGGAATGGATACACCGTGAGCGCTTCTCCATCTTGGCCTATGCCTGCAACTGCTAGCAGCTCCTCATAAGCTCGGCGGCTCCGAAAGCCCCGCGCTCGGATCAGCTCACGCTCCGTTGCGCTCATTTCTTCACGTGTAGGCCGGCGGATGCCAGTCCGGAAGGCGGCTAACCCGGCCCGTACATGCTGCCCCAAGCCGGCGTCTGTGATGGTCGCCGGCAGCACAACCGCCGGACCAGCGATCAGTAAGCCATCGAGGGTCTGAGAGAAGGCAGTGACGAACAGCCTTGCGTCGATCTGGTCGACCTCGGCTTGGCGTTTCATCTCACGCTCTTCACAATCATCGTAATCCCGCGCGTCGCCGCATAATCTCGCCCCGCCTCGAAGACTAGCCACTGATTCTTGGTCATCGCCACCTGCTCGACCACGACTGCTAGGCGCCTTTCGACAATCTGGGTCTTGGTTAAGATCCGCAACCCACCACCCGTCAGCTCCGGTTCGGGTCGGGCAAGGGAGTTCACCTGAGCTGTCAGGCGGCTCCGGAGCTGCGACATGACCTGATACCAGGCCGCGCGGACCGCACCGTCATCACCCTTCATCGGTCTCGAGTGCGGGCCAGCACCCGGAAGTCAGGGGCGCCCGGGCCTTCCCGCAG
>JALYNS010000105.1 GCA_030773035.1 Chloroflexota bacterium | reverse complement strand
TGGGCGCCGGCGGCGAGCAGCGGGACCGTGAGGTCGGGCGTGCTGGCCGGGTACGACACCACCTTGATCGAAATACCGGCGGCCTCGACGTCCGGTGGGACCTTGCGCGTGATGCAGTACCAGATGTCCCAGTCTTCGTTGACCGCCTCCATCACGCCGCCGGAGTAGTAGAACGATGAGCCGAAGACGACCTCGCTGCGCCGATTGACCATGCCGTCATACGTGAGCAGCGTGCCGGAGAGGTACTTCTCCAGGATGTAGTCGACCGTTGGCTTGGTGGCGAGGTAGGCCTCCAGATCCTCGGCGGTCGCCAGCTTGTGGGTGGCTGCGGCCCCGACTCCTGCGTCCGGCTTGGCCACGATGGGATAGCCGCACTCCTCGGCGAAGGCGCGGGCTGCCTGCGGGGAGCGGCAGACGCGGCCCTGGCCCGGTGTCAGCCCGGCGCGCACGAAGAGGCGCTTCATGACCGACTTGCGCTTCATGCGCGCGATCTCGCCGGTGCCGATCCCCGGAATGTTGAAGTCGGTGCGCAGCCTCGCCTCCGTCTCGAGCCACCACTCGTTCAGGGAGTCGAGGCGATCCAGCTTGCCGTGACGGTGCGTGAACCAGGCAAGCGCACGGAGGAGCTGGCCGTAGTCGTTCATGTCGTCGACGCGGTAGTAGTCGGTGAGCGCGCCCTGCAGCTCGGGACGCAGCTCCTCGTACGGAGCCTCCGCAATCCCCAGCACGTTCGCTCCCTGGTCGTGCAGGGCGGTGGCGAACAGGTACCAGTTCGGCGGGAAGTGCGGGGAGAGGAAGACGACGTTCATCTGGTCGGGCAGTGTGGCGTGAGATGGGGGAGACGGGCAAGTGGCGCGGCCGGGGTCAGGTCACACGGTGGTGGGGCCGACCAGATGCTCCGGGCTGCCGATCTCGTGCCAGACCACGTCATCGGCCAGGCTGACGGCCATGGTCTGCGTATCGCCGCGATTCAGGGCCTCGGTCTGCGCGCGGATCGCGGCAGCGTTGGGGTGCTCGGACATCGGTCTATCTCCTAGGCGCCGGGTGGACGGAAGGTGGGGGCCATCTTTGCGGCGGCATCGATGTCGTCGGCGGTCATGAGCGGGACGGTACGCACCCGCACTGATCCCGAGCTCGAGATCTTCAGGCTGGCGGCCGTCGCGGCGGCATGGCTGGGGAGGTCGACGGTGGCGTAGAAGTCTTCGGACCCGAAGCCCCAGTAGAGGGACTCGAGCGTGCCGCCAACCGACGCGAGGACCTGCTCAGCTGCCGCTCGTCGGCCGGAGCCGCCCTCGCGGAGCACGCCTGTCGCCCCCTCCGCGGTATAGCTGCCGATGACCAGGTACTTGGGCATGACTCACCTCCGGTGCGGATGGGTTCGCGTGCTGCGAACGCCGATCCCGCTACGGTACAGCGGAAGGAGGCGCGTGTCGCAGTGCGCGATCGTGAGAGCGGCGGGGGAAACGCGTCGATAGCATATCTGCTATCAAAGCATGGTACACTCCCCGCCATGAAGACCGCCCGCATGCTCCGACACGCCCGCCGTGGCGCCGGCCTGACCCAGCGTCAGCTGGCCGAGCGCGCGGGCGTGCCGCAGGCGACGGTGGGGCGCATCGAGGCGGAGCTCATCACGCCGCGGGTCGACACGCTCGACAAGCTGCTACGGGCCGCGGGCCAGGAGCTGACCGCGTGGCCACGCCCAGGCATCGGCATTGACCGCAGCCAGATCCGTGCCCTGCTGCGGCTGACGCCCGCCCAGCGCCTCGACCTGGCGGTCCGCGATGCCGTCGGCCTCGGTCGCCTCCTGGCGCGATGACCCTGCCAGCTTCCTTCGATCCGCTCCATCTCTTTGAGACGCTGAATCGGCACGGCGTGAGGTACGTCGTGATCGGCGGGATCGCGGCGCGCCTGCTCGGCTCGCCGACGGTCACGCGCGACCTGGACATCTGTTACGCACGGGACGCCGACAATCTGCGCACGCTCGCCACGGCGCTCAAGGAACTGCACCCGGAGCTGCGCGGGGCCGAACTCGGGCTGCCGTTCCAGCTGGACGCACGCACCCTTCGCGCCGGCGACAACTTCACGCTCGAGACCGATGCCGGCGACCTGGACCTCATGGGCACCCCAGCCGGGTCCGATGGCTACGCGGACCTCGTCCGCTCCGCCACGAGGCTGGACCTGGGGGGCGTCGAGGTGCTGGTGGCGGCCATCGACGACCTCATTCGGATGAAGCGCGCCGCGGGACGTCCCAAGGACCTGATCGAGGTCGAGGTGCTGGGCGCCCTGCGCGACGAGCTCGGGGACTAGCACCGGCAGACTTTCGCCTTCAGCCGGCGCGTCGCCGCCCCACGACGAAGATCGCCAACGCGGCGCTCGCGACCGCAAGCAGGACCGGGCCGTCGGCACTCATGCCTCGGCGATCGGATCTGGCTCGTCCTCGTCTCGCGGCTCACGTGCGGGGCGCGCCGCAACGGCAATCAGCAGCCCTACTGCAATCGCCACCGCCGGCCCGACCCACTCCATCGGGACATCGCTCAGGCCGCCCGAGAGGAGGAGCAGCCCCACCGTGAGGACGAGCAGCCCGGAGACGAAGGAGAGCAGATCGACCGGATGGCGTCTCATCGGTTGAAGCCCCCGCTGTAGACCTGCACGGCCCCGATGCCGGCCTCGAGATCCAGGATGTACGTGGGGGCGTGGAGATGGCGGCGGACGTATCGGTCCACCAGGCTGGTGCCCACCTGGCTGGCGTCGTAGAGGTACGTCGCGCCTGCGCCCACGCGCGCGTCGAGCTCAACCGACGCCCCCGGCGGCAGCATGACGACCACCTCGCCAAGCGCCACGCTGAGGGCGATGTGCATGGTCACGTCTCGCGGCGTGAGCTGGGTCAGGTCGAGGACCAGCCGCCCGCCCAACAGCCGGTACTCATCGCGCAGCTCGGCGGGGGTGACCGGCGTGTAGCGCTGATCACCGATCCCACCCTCGAGGGGCGCGGTGATGAAGCTCGCCGTCACGGCCATCGGCAGGAGGAGGAGCGCCAGCAGGATCAGGATTCGGGCTCGGCCCCACCAGGCGCCGACCACCAGGCCGATGCCGATCACCGTCAGCCCGGCACCGAAGAACTGGCCGGGCGCAACCTCGACGGAGGCCATCTGGCTGACAAGGGCCAACAGACCGATGGCGACCAGGGTCGCGGCCACGACGTACCAGGCGAGGGGCGATGGGGGGCGCGGCGGAGCCTTGACGATGGGCGTGACCGGCTGCGCGGGGAACGTCGCCGAGGCGGTTGCTGAGGGTGCCGACTCGCGACGACGAAGCAGCCAGAATCCAGCGAACCCAGCGCCGACTCCTGCCAGCGCGAGCCAGGTCGGGCCATCCAGGCCGAGGTCCGTCGCCGAGAAGATGTAACCGCGCGCGCTGACTGACTGGAATACGAAGAAGGCGATGATGGCAAGCGCGATCCAAAGAATGCGACGCGGGGTGGTCAGGCCGAGCCAGCGGATGAAGCCCTCGACGATCGACACATCCTTGCCCGCGACGGGAAGCAGGAGCCAGGCGAGGAGGTACAGGACCAGGCCGGCGCCGCCGAACATGATCAGTCCCACGAAGCCGATCCGGATCAGCAGGGGGTCGACATTGAAGTAGTCGCCCAGGCCGCCGGCCACGCCGCCGATGACCCGGTCGGCGGATCGGCGTCGGAGGAGGCGTGCTGGTCGGTCGGTCATGGGCCCGATCATGTCCCTGCGCCGCGCGGCTGCCTATCGGGGAGCACCCTGAAAGGACCCTGACCCGCGCCGCCACCGCCTCAGGGTCATCCCCGAT